>JAVEEE010000468.1 GCA_030840615.1 Frankiaceae bacterium
GGTGCTCTCAGATCTCGAGGCAGAGGTGCTCCGCCTGTACGTCGACGGCAAGAGCTATCAGGAGATCGCCGAGGTGCTCAAGCGGCACGTCAAGTCGATCGACAACGCCCTGCAGCGCATCAAGCGCAAGCTGGACGGCCACCTCAGGGCACGCGAAGTCGCCGACGCCGGCTGAGGTCGCTCGGCCGTCGCCTCACGACTGGCGACGAGATCTGCTCGCTCGCTTCGCTCCCTGCGCGGACTCGCCGGAGGCCGCTACGGCGACGACTCTCGCTCTAACCTGTTCACACTGCCCCGTTAGCTCAGTGGTAGAGCACTCGCCTTGTAAGCGAGCGGTCGTCCGTTCAATCCGGACACGGGGCTCTCGACGAATAGTCCGTTTCGGGGATCAAGCGGCACCCCGGTTCTGCCGATACAAGGCGTAGCCCTCATTCATTTAGTCAAAATTGACTATGCACTCCGGCCCGTCATGCGTCGAAGAGGCTGCAGCGAGTAGCCCAGACAGTGCGCTGCGGACAGTGGCGGAGGCCAGATGGGGATCACCTGGAACGTGACGGCGCCGGCAGACCGGCGTTGGTTCCGGGGTGCGGGCGCGGCTGTCGCAGTCGCGGCGCTCAGCACGACGGTCTCAGCGGCGGGCGTGGGCGTGGTCCTGCACCGTTCGGTTTTCACCTCCGCGCCGATCGGTGTCGGGGCAAGTCCCTGGTTCACCACCCCGGACCTCACGCCGAGCAGCGTGCTCGCGCTGCCCGACCTGGCCTCGGTCGAGCAGGTCGTCAACACGGGAGCGGCATGGCTCGCCGGAGCCAACGGCCAAGGCGTCGACGTCGCGGTCCTCGACAGCGGCGTGACGCCGGTTCAGGGTCTGAACGGGACCAACAAGCTCGTCTACGGCCCTGATCTTTCGTTCGACTCCCAGTCGCCGAGCGACGCCTATCTCGACGGCTACGGCCACGGCACGGTCATGGCGAGCATCATCGGCGGCAACGACGGCACGCTCGGCGGTTTCCAAGGTGTCGCGCCGAAGGCGCGCATCGTCAGCGTGAAGGTCGGCGCGCAAAACGGTGCAGTCGACGTCTCCCAGATCATCGCGGGCATCGACTGGGTGGTCGCACACGCGCACGACCCGGGCATGAACATCCGCGTCCTCAACATCTCTCTGGGCACGGACGCCACCCAGTCCTACATCAGCGACCCACTGGCGCACGCCGCCGAGACCGCGTGGCGGAACGGCATCGTGGTGGTGGCCGCGGTCGGCAACACCGGATCGGCCAACCGCACGCTCGCCGACCCTGCCTCGGATCCCTACGTCATCGCCGTAGGTTCCGAGGACCCCGTCGGCACGGTCATCACGACGGACGACGTCGCGTCCCCGTTCTCTGCCCGTGGCACCTCGGAAAGACGCCCCGACCTGGTGGCACCGGGGTCCTACGTGGTGGGTCTGCGGTCACCAGGCTCGACGCTCGACCAGCAGTACCCGGCCGCACGTATCGGTGACCGGTTCGTGCGAGGCAGCGGAACGTCGCAAGCGACAGCCGTCGTCTCGGGTGCGGCCGCAGACCTGTTGTCGGCGCGACCGAATCTCACCCCTGACAAGGTGAAGCGTTTGCTCAAGAAGACGGCAACGCCCATCGCCGGAGGTTCGAACTACGTCGGCGCCGGAGTGATCAACGTCGGCGCGGCCCTGCTGGGGGGCGTGGGCGCCGACGCCACGCAGTACTTCACCGTCTCCAGCGGGGCAGGCTCACTGGAACTCGCTCGCGGTAGCTCGCATGTCTCCAGCGACGGCGTGACGCTGAGCGGGGAGCGGGACATCCTCGGATCGTCGTGGGACAGCGGTCGAGTCGCCGACGCCGAGGAGGCCGGCTCGATCTGGGTCGACGGCAGCTTCAACGGTGCGACCTGGTCCGGCGCGACCTGGTCCGGCGCTACGTGGTCGGGCGCTACGTGGTCGGGTGCGACGTGGTCGGGTGCGACGTGGTCGGGCGCGACGTGGTCGGGCGCTACCTGGTCGGGCGCTACCTGGTCGGGTGCCACCTGGTCGGGATCCACCTGGTCGGGATCCACGTGGTCGGGCGGTGAGTGGGGGTGAGCGACTTGACGCGCACTGTCACCGGCCGCCTGGCGTTGCTCGCCGGCGCACTCGTTCTCGCTGCCCTGACACTCGACTTCGCGGCACCGACACCGGTTGCCCCCGCCGGCGGCGGTGAGGCGCTGCTGTGGTTCGTCGTCCTGTTCGCGGCATTCAGCGCTGCGGAGATCCAACCGGTGCACATGGAGTGGGCGGGTCAGGCCTACTCGCTGTCACTGTCCGAGGTGCCGCTGGTCGTCGGCCTGCTCTGCTTCCGCTCCCCGCTGTTCATCGTTGCCCGGGTGCTGGGCAGCGGCGTGGCCCTTGCGCTGCATCGCAAGCAGCCGCCGGTGAAGCTGGGTTTCAACATGGCGGTCCAGCTGCTCGAGGCGAGCGTCGCGCTCGCTCTGTTTCAAGCCCTGTCCCACCAGCCGGCGCAGGCGCCGCTGTCCGCGGCTCCCGCTGTTGTCCTCACCGTGCTGGTCGCTTCCGGCCTTTCGATGTGTGCGGTCAGCGCGGCGATCCGGTGGACGGTCGGGCGGGTGGACAGATCAGTTGTCTGGACCTTTGTCGCCACCGGCCTCGCCGCGATCGTCGTCAACAGCTCGATCGCGTTCGTCGGTGTCGCCGCCGTCCGCGACAATCCCTTGCTCGGCATCCCGCTCGCTGTGGCCGCGCTCGCCATCGGTGGGATGTATCGCGCCTACGTGACACTTCGCCATCGTCATGCGAGCCTCGGCATGCTCTACGACTTCAGTCGCGGGCTGGGCCGGACCGAGGGAAGCGAGAGCCGTATCGGTCATCTGCTCGAACGAACCTGTCACATGATGCGCGCCGAACAGGCCGGCCTTTTGCTGCTGCCCCTCGGCGCGGGCGAGGATCCACTGATTCGTTGGCGCCTGCCCGACGGTCGGCTCGCAACGGAGAAATACATCCCGAAGCCGGCCGACTGGCCGTTCGCCCGACTGCTGGCGCGGGGGACCGCCCTTGTCATCTCGCGCAACACTCACGACCCTGGCCTGCTGAGCTTCTTGCAGGCACGTGGCTTCCGCGATGCCGTCCTTGCACCGCTTCGCCTTGACGGTGAGGTGCGCGGGGTCCTGTTCATCGCCGACCGCGCAGGTGACGTGGCGACTTTCACACCCGACGACGGCACCGTGTTCGAGACCGTCGCGTCGCAGATCTCCAGTGTTCTCGACAACTACCGGCTGGTCGACAAGCTGACCTACGACTCCTTGCACGATGCACTCACCGGCCTCGTCAACCGGCAGTGCTACCAGAACCGGTTGCGGACCGTGCTCGAGGTCGGCACGCCACGTTGCGCCGTACTCCTGCTCGATCTCGACCGGTTCAAAGAGGTGAACGACACGCTGGGACACCACCACGGCGACCTGCTGATCCGCGAGATCGCTCATCGCATCGCCAACACGGTGCCGGGCAGCACGACAGTCGCACGCCTCGGCGGTGACGAGTTCGCACTGCTGCTTCCCGACGTCGACCGGCGTGGCGCGTTGGAGCTCGCCGGATGCATCCGTGCCGCCGTGAGCAAGCCATGTGTCGTCGACGGCATCACTGTGCATGTCGAGGTGAGCATCGGCATCGCGATCGGACCTCGCGACGGCACCGACGGCGGTGTGCTCCTCAAGCGGGCTGACATGGCCATGTATGCCGCCAAGGCGTCCGGCACCGGTGTCGAGGTCTACGACCAGGAGCGCGACGAATACTCCCCACGCCGGCTGGCGCTGGCCAGCCAGCTGCGTCAGGCGATCAAGCGCAACGAGCTGACGCTGCACTACCAACCGCAGATCTCCGCAGCCGACGGTCGGGTCGTCGCCGTCGAGGCGCTGGCCCGGTGGCGGCATCCGGACTACGGCTTCGTCTCACCGACGGAGTTCATCCCACTCGCCGAGCAATCCGGTGTCATCGCGGACCTCACGGGCTGGGTCCTCCTCAAGGCATTGCGGCAGGCGGCGCATTGGCGGGCAGAGGGTCTCGACATCGCTCTTTCGGTCAACATCTCCATGCGGAACCTGCTCGATCCCGCAGTGGCCGACACGATCAAACAGCTGCTCCTTGAGCACAACCTGCCGGCCGGTGCCTTGATCCTGGAGATCACCGAGAGTCACATCATGACGGACCCGACCCGGACGCTGCCGGTGCTGCATCGGCTCTCGGCTCTCGGTGCCCGGTTGTCCATCGACGATTTCGGCACCGGTTACTCGTCCCTGGCCTACCTCCAGCAGCTGCCCGTTGACGAGGTCAAGATCGACAAGTCGTTCATCCGGGGAGTCGGGGACGGCCCGCACGATGCAGCGATCGTCGACGCCATTGTCGGCTTGGCCCGCAGCCTGGGCCTCGAGACCGTCGCGGAAGGGGTCGAGGACGCGGACACCGCAGCCGCGCTGGTCCGGATGGGATGCACCCGGCTGCAGGGCTTCCATTTCAGCCGACCGGTTCCGGCGGCCGAACTGATCCCGTGGCTGAGCACGCGACCGGCCCGGCCGCTCCAGCAGGGCGCCTCGAGAAACCAGGTCGCGGTCTGAGCTCTGAGTGGCGCGTCACCGCGCGGGGACGCTAGGTTGTTGCGAGTAAGTTGCAATAACCTAGGTAGGGCAACAGCCCCCCGTTCGCAGGGAGACGCTGCACATGGCCGTCATGGTCGAGGCCCAGCCACGACTGCTCCGGCTTGCGAGCAGGTTGAGCAACAACGAGTGGCGTCGGCTGGGTGGCATGTTCGGCTTCATCGTG
>JAVEEE010000062.1 GCA_030840615.1 Frankiaceae bacterium
CTCACCCCACCCGGTGCCGATCTCGAGAAGACGGGTCCCGGCACGGACCTCAGTGACGTCGAGGAGGCGCTCGATCTTGCGGCCCTGCGCCGACGCCAGCGGCTCATCCGCGTCCGGGTCATCGAACAGCGCCGACGAGTAGGTCATGGTCGCGTCGAGGAACGACGCGAACAGATCGTTCGAGAGGTCGTAGTGGCGCGCGATGTTGCGTCGCGAGCCGTGCCTGTCGTTGTCCTCGTGGACCGGGCGGTGCTCGTCGAAGAACCGGCGTAGCCACTGGAGCCGCAACGGCACGAGGTTGCTGAGGTGGCGCGCCATGGGCTCGAGGACCGCGACCACGTCCGGGCTGTCCCAGTCGCCGGCCATAAACGCCTCGCCGAACCCCACCTTGCCGTCGCGGCCGAGCCGCGTGAAGAACGCGTCGGCGTCCCGCACGCGCAGCACCGGTCCGGCCGGCGCGCCGAACGACGTTCCGTCGGGTAGCTGGACGCGGATGCCGGTACGCCGGGCGACCCGGCGCAGCAGCAGCCGGGCGATCGCCGCGCGCAGTGGTGCCTTCGTCGGAGCCCGCATCGCCGGCCAGCGTTCGAGGTTGACCGCAGTGCCACTCGTCGTGTCCTGGTGGAGAAGCGTCATCCCGGTTGCACCTCGAGTTCTCGCCGGCACCGGCGGACGCCCTGCCGGCGGATGAGCGCCGCCACCCGCAACGGTGCCCAGGGACAGCGAAGCCAAGCAAGACCCAGGTTGGCAAGTGTCACCGGGCGCCGGCTTCCGTGCAACGTGGCTACGAAAGCGGCGGCGCCGTCGCGGCGTAGCGGTCTAGCGCGGCCGGCGGGCCTTCATCTTGATGCCGGCACGCCGGCGAACGCGGGCCGCCACCACCCGGGCCAACGTCCGGGTGTCGACCGCGCCGACGGCGGTGACCTCTGGATCGTCGTTCGGCTCGATCGGGGACGCCACCGGTCCGGTCTGTCCGCTGGCAGTGATCGTGCCGATAAGCGCGATGGCGGCCGCGCTGGCGGGGATCAGCGGGTCGGGTGAGGGTTCGGCTTTGTCCGGCGCGCCGCCGTCCAGCACGGCGCCGAGACTGGCCAGGTCGCCGATCACGCGCACGCCCGACGCGGCTATCGACGCCGCCGCAGCGGTGCCGATCTCCGCGGCGCGCTCCATCGCCCACTTCGGCGTCGTGATCACGGGCTCGCCCGGTGCGGGGCGCCGGTGCTCCAGCAGCTGCTTCGCGACAGCATTACGGATGAACCGTCCGTAGACCTCGTTGGACCATTTCTGCCGCCGGAACTCGTGGTTGAGCAGCCGGATGACCTCGACCTCGCCCAGACTGAGCGACCGGTTGGGGACGCCTGACTCCGGCACGAGCAAGCCCTCCGGCAGATCGAGCAGTCGCTCGAACGTGCGGAACACCATGCCGCGGTCAGACTCGTCGAGCACCACGACTGTGAGCTTGTCCGGACCGCCGGTCGCAGCGACCCAGCGCTGGACGAGCTGGTCGTGGGAGTGGCGATACCAGAACGACGGCGTGGGCCTGTTGTAGGGCGGCTTGTTGAGCATGTGGTCGAGCCACACGTCGTAGCGCGCACGCAGTCCGTTCTGCACGTATTGCTGCCATTGCGACGGCATGATGCGACCGAGCGGCCGCAACGTCACGACCACCTGAGCGCGCGGCCCGCCGAGCCTGCGCACCGCTTCGCGGGCGGCGTCGGCACTGGCGTCGGCGAGAAACTCGGTGCTCACCACGACGCGCTGTGAGAGCGCCCCGGCGACCTCCTCCGCGAGTGCTTCGGCGCGTCGAGGGCTGGTCTGCGTGTCACCGCGGCGACCGGGGCGGCCAGTCATCGCAAGTGCCGCGAGCATCGGCTGACGCCCCCGCCCGGCGTAATGCACACCGTGCTCGGCGAGCGCGTCACGGTTGCTGTGGAAGGCGCCTTGCAGCGCCGTGGTACCGGTCTTGTGCGGGCCGATGTGCAGCAGCACCGTTCCCTTGGGGAATGGCGTGGCGGAGCTGCTCGGCACGGTGGACTCCAACAGAGGTCGACGAATGCTCCACCGTAGTTGGTGGCGGTGCGGACTCGCGTCAGCCCCGCAACCGCCGGGTGACTTTGCGGGCCAGGAGACGGGTCAGGGTTAGCCCGTCGACCGCCGCGATGTTGCGCCGCTCGGACCGGGCCTTGCGCAACACGCGCTCCGTCGTGCCCCGGTGCTTCGCCCGTTGTGGCCACCGCACTCGGCGACTGGCTTCGATCGTGGTGATCAACGCCGCTGCTGCGGCGCTCGCCGGCACCAGGGGATCCGTCGGCTGGCCGTCGTCCCCGGCGGTCGTCGGCGGCGCCGCGGAGAGCGCCGACAGATCGCCCACGACGTTGACCCCCGCCGCGCGGATTGCGTCCGCGGCGGCAGCTCCGATGGCGCCGGCCCGTTGCGCGGCCCACCCGGGCGTGCGGATCGGCGGCTCGTCCGGCCCGGGCTCGCGACGTTGCAGGCCCTGGATGGCACCGAGGCGGACCATGCGGGCGTATATCCGGTCCGGCCATCGCCGGTTGCGGTATGCCCGGTTCAGGCGGCGGACGACCTCGGCCTCGCCACTGGTCAGCGAACGGTTGACGGCGTCCCGCTCGGCAACCAGGACGCCCTGCGGCAACGCGAGCAGCTGCTCGAACGCGTGCATGAGCATCAGTCGGTCCGTGTCGTCGACGGCGATGACGGTGACGTTGTGCGTGCCGACGACCGCGGCCCAGCGCTGGACGAGCTGGTCGTGGGCATGGCGTCGCCAGAACGGCGACGACGCGTCCGGTGTCTTTGCCAGCACGCGTCGCAGCCAGGCGCCGTAGGGCGTCGTACCGCCGTTGCGCACGCTTTGCTGCCAATGAGACGGCAGGATTTTGGCCAGCGGACGAACCGTGACGACGACGTGCACGCGAGAGCTGTCGAGCGCGTCGACGATTCGGTGAATGCTGCCGTCGTCGGCATCGGCGAACCGCTCGCTGCTGATGACAACGCGCCGACCGCGTGCCGCGGCCACCTCGTCGACCAGGTCTTGCCAGTGCCGGCTCTTGGCTGCCGGGTCGCCGGGCCGGCCGGGTCGTCCGGTCATCGCCAGGGCGGCGAGGTAGGGCTGGCGCCGGCGGCCGGCGTAGTGCACTCCGTGCTGTGCAAGCTCCGGTCGAGCAAGGTGGAACGCGCCTTGGACCGCCGACGTGCCGGTCTTGTGCGGCCCGATGTGCAGCAGCACGACGTCAGCGGGAAGCGCGGGCATGGTGCCCCACGGTAGTTGCCTACGTCGGCCGCGGAGCGGCGCCGCTTATCGCTACGGCCTCACCCGAGCGTGTGGTAGTGGTAGTCGCCGCCATCGCCCCACGAGTTGACGCTGATGTTCACGTCGTCCCAGGAACGCAGCCACACCGTGCCGCCGGCGTTGCGCAGGTTGATGCTGCCGAGCGACCAGTAGAGGTCAGTGGCAGTGTTCGGCGGCGGGTTGTTGACGTTGACGTGGATCGTCACGCCGGCGCCGGCCGGGATGGTGAACCCGGGGTGAAACTCCATGACGCGGCCGTTGTACTCGATCACCACGCCCGTCAGGTCGGCGGGCACGCCGGACGGGTTGCTCACGATGACCTTCTGCGAAGGGCCTGCCGCGGAGATGGGGTCAACCCGGCTGATGGTGACTTCCCTCGGCCAGCTGCACTGGAAGACGCACGGGTAGACGGCCCACGAACGGAAGTTGAGGTTGGGGTCGACGAGGTAGAGGCCTTC
>JAVEEE010000070.1 GCA_030840615.1 Frankiaceae bacterium
CCCGGTGGAGCACACCTACCGGCTCGCCGCCTCACTTGCCGCTCACGAAGTCCCGCACGCCGTCCATGTCTTCACCCGCGGCCCGCACAGCCTCGGCCTGGCACGCGGCGCCGGCAGCTCAGCGGCATGGACCCAGTTGGCCGAACCGTGGATCACAGGACATGCCCACATCTCGGGATGCAAGGAGCAGCCATGACGCACACCGCCTACACGGAAGCCGTCAGCCAACATGTCAAGGCAGACAACGAGATCGAGTACTCCTACCGGGACGTCGGCGAGGGGGAGATCCCGCTGGTCCTGCTCCAGCATTTCCGCGGAAATCTCGACAACTGGGATCCCGCCCTGATCGACGCGCTCGCCGCAGGTCGGCGGGTAGTTCCGTTCAACAACGTCGGCGTCGCCAGCACAACCGGCAAGACCCCCAGCACCGTCGAGGCGATGGCGCACGGCGCGATCGCTTTCATCGAAGCGATGAATTTTCAGCGCGTTGACCTGCTGGGCTTTTCCATCGGCAGCTTCGTCGCCCAGGAGGTTGCGCTCGTCCGCCCCGACCTGCTCCGGCGCGTCGTGCTCGCCTCGTCCGCACCACAAGGCGCCGCCGGAATGCACGGCTGGGCACCCGAGGTCATCGGCGCCGTCGGTGCAGCGCAGGCCACTCCACAGGGATACATCTCCGTCTTCTTCGCCTCGACCGACAGCAGCCGCGCCGCCGGACAGCAAGCCGCCGGCCGCATCTTCGGACGAGCGACGAACCACGACGAGCCGACCACATGGCAGACGCGTCAAGCGCAGTACGACGCCGTCTGCAGCTGGGGCATCCCCAATCACGCTCTACTCCAGCGACTGACTGCTTTGAGGATGCCGGTATTCGTGGCGAACGGGGACAGCGATCCGATGATTCGGCCGCACTACTCCTACCTCCTTGCGGGCCTGATCCCACAAGCACAGCTGAAGATCTACCCGGACGCGGCACACGGGTTCCTCTTCCAGCACCACGCCGAGTTCGCGGCTGACGTTGACTCATTCCTCAACGACGCGAGCTAGCCCTGCCCATAGCCCTGGAGGATGGGTGGCCGAGACAACTGCCGACAGCAGACTGACAACGTCGATCGACATCGATCCGACCTGGAGGTCCTGGTCGGGGGTTCATGGCGGCTACCAGGCCGCGCGCGCCGCCGCGGCCGGACATGCATTAGCCCCCGGCCTTCCGCTACGCGCGGCACACGCAATGTTCACCCGGCCGGTCACGTCCGCTACGTCGCAGCTGACGGTCGAGGTCATCCGTCGGGGAGCGACCGCGACGACGCTCGCCGCGCAGGTCGTCCCGGAGGATCGCCCCGAAGCCGCCCTGCAGATGCAGATGCTGCATGGTGTCGCCGGCACAGGTCCGGTTGTTGACGGTCCGCCTGCGCCAGATGTTCCGGCCGCGGAACAGTGTGAGCCGTTCTCGCTGCCACTGGAGCTGGTGCCGTTTGGGCAAAACGTGGAAATCCGCCCCGCGACTGCCGCACGGCCGCTCGCCGGCGGTGAGCGAGCCGAACTCGTTGCCTGGATTCGCATCCTGCCAACCGGCATGACTCCGGCTGAAACCTTCCTCGTCCTGCCGGACGCGCTGCCCCCGGCCCTATACGGCGTTCTTGCAAGCCCGCTGCCGATCCCCACCGCCGACCTGGCCGTGCACCTCACCGCCGATGCACATCTGGCCGAGCCCGCCGCTTGGTACCTAGTTCTCATTCGTACAGAGGCAGCGCGCGACGGATGGAGTCTGGACGCGAGCAGCGTTTGGAACGCCGACGGCCAGCTCATGGCACTCGCGCGGCAGACCCGCCGCGTCCTGAAAGGCGCGTAATCACGTCCACAAACCCCGTGCCGCGGTTTCCGGCCCTTCGACTCACCGACGGCGTTCCCGCCGATGTTCGGTCAGAGCGACGCGTCGAGCAGCGCGTCGGCTGCGGCTCGCGCACATCGCGCTATGGACGGGTCGCGGTCCATCCGGGCCGCGACGCCGGCACCGTCGTAGACCAGGTGCAGTTGCCGCGCGAGCCTTTCCGGTTTCGCGACGCCGGCGTCTCGGGCGAGGTCGGTGAGCAGGGCCAGCATTTCCGCCCGGTACTCCTCCGCGGCCTTGTCGATGACGCTGCCGTCGGCTACCTCGGCGGTCGCGGTGACGATCGCGCAGCCACGAAAGCCGGGCTCGGCGAAGATCTCGCCCTGCGCATCAAAGACCGCCAGCAGACGCTTGCGCGGGTCGCGGTGGCGCGCGACGGCGGCCTTGATCCGCTCGAGGGCACCGCGGTGACGGGACTCCAAGTAGGCGCTGATCAGCGCCTCCTTGCTCCCGAACAGGTTGTACAGCGAAGCCTTGGCCACGCCGGCGTGCTCAATGATCCGGTCGATGCCGACGCTTTGCACGCCTTCGGCGTAGAACAGCTCGTCGGCGGCGGCCAGCAGCCGCTCCCGCGCCGGAGCCCGGCCCTCGCTTGGGATCGTCGCGGTGACGCTCACGGACGCACCTCCTTCAGACAGACCTGTCTACCGTACCGCAGATCCTGGCGCCGATCGCTGATCTCGTAACCGAGGGGTTGACATCGATAGACAGACCTGTCTATGGTATCGCCAGATCAGACAGACCTGTCTACCCAACCAGAGGAGCGGCCATGACAGAGCGCATGGACCAGGACCTGCACCCCCGGACCGCGTTGGTCACCGGTTCCACCAGCGGTATCGGCAAGGCGACCGCGCTCGCTCTCGCCCGCGACGGCTTCGACGTGGTCGTGCACGGGCGGGACGCACAACGCGGCGCCGCCACGGTCGAGGAGATCACCGCAGCCGGTGGGCACGCACGGTTCGTCGTCGCCGACCTGTCCGACGCCGCCGACGTCGAACGACTCGCCGACGAAGCAGGCGAGATCGACGTGCTGGTCAACAACGGCGGCTTCTCCTGGTTCGGTCCGACCGACCAGCTCGACACCGAGACCTACGACCGGCTGTTCGCGAGCAACGTCCGCTCCGCCTACCAGCTGGTGGCCGCGCTCGGTCCGCGGATGGCGAAGGCCGGTCGGGGCAGCATCATCAGTGTCGACAGCATGGCCGGCCGCGTCGGTCTCGCCGGTGGCGCCGCCTACGGCGCAACCAAGGCCGCACTCACGGCGATGAGCCGGGCCTGGGCGGCTGAGTTCAGTCCGGCTGGCGTCCGGGTCAACACGGTCGCACCCGGCCCGGTGTACAGCAACGGCGCCGCACCGGAACGCATCGAGGCCCTCGGCCACACCACCCTGCTGGATCGCGCCGCGCAACCCGAGGAGATCGCCGAAGTGATCGCGTTCCTCGCCTCGGACAAGAGCGGCTACGTCACCGGTGCAGTCTTCCCGGTCGACGGCGGCCGAAGCGCTGTCTAAGCCGCTCGACTTTCGCGAGCGACCGAGGCGAAACCGCGTCACACCCACGATCCGGCGACTATCACTCAAAGGAGCTCCTCATGAGCAGCAGCGTTGCCGGCCTTTCCGTCGACTGCACCGACGCCGAGGCCGTCGCCCGGTTCTGGGCGGCCGCTCTTGGCCGCGAGATCGCCGCGAACCCCACCGAGGAGAACGCGGTCGTGTCAGCCGGGGCGGATCCGGCATCCGGGCCACGGCTCGCGTTTCATCGGGTGCCGGAGCCGAAGAAGGTCAAGAACCGACTGCATCTGGACCTCATCACCACCGACTTCGATGCCGAGAGCGCCCGGCTGATCGCACTGGGCGCACGCAAGGTCCGCGACGTCGACGCCGGCGATGCCCGCTGGACAACCTTCACCGACGTTGAAGGCAACGAATTCGACCTCATCGATGGCTGATGCCGCCCGCACGTCGATACGCCGGGAGAGCAGCGTGACGAGCGCTCGCGGGCCGGCAAGGCCGGCCCTACCGTCGCCCGACTGCGACCAGAACCTGCCCGTCGCCGAAGCAGTCGGGTCACGCCGCAGCCCGGCCCCCATCGCAGATGCCGGCTCGCGGCTGAGGACCTTGCGGCTGGTCGGGCTGGCGTCGATCATCGTGACGTTCCTCGCTGCATCCGCCGCGCCCACACCGCTGTACGCCACCTACCAACACGAGTGGCACTTCTCACCACTCACGACGACAGTCGTGTTCGGCGCGTACGCCGTCGCCTTGCTCGCATCGCTGCTCAGTCTGGGCCGACTCTCCGACCACGTCGGCCGACGTCCAGTCATCCTCGCCGGGATCGCCGGCCAACTCATCGCCCTGGTGCTCTTCATCGACGCGCACAGCGTCACCACCCTCCTTGCCGCGCGGATCGTGCAAGGGATTGCCACCGGCACCGCCATCGGTGCCATCGGCGCCGGAATGATCGACATCGATCCGCCGCGCGGCGCGGTGGCCAACGCCACCGCACCCGGGCTGGGAACGTCGGCAGGCACGCTGCTGACCGCCTTTGCCGTGCAGTGGCTCCCCGCACCGACGACGCTGGCGTACCTCGTTCTCGCGGCGGTCTTGGTGGCACAGTCCGTCGGCGTCGTCCTCTTGCCTGAGACCAGCCCGAAGGCACCCGGAGATTGGCGCTCGCTCGCTCCGCGACTCGCCATTCCGCAGCAAACACGCCGCCCGCTGCTCACCGCCGCTCCGGTGTTGTTCGCCGTTTGGGCACTCGCCGGGTTCTATGGGTCGCTCGGACCCAGCCTGACCGACCATCTCGTCGGCTCCCCGTCGGTGGTCGACGGCGGGCTAAGCCTCGGCATCCTGGCCGGGGTCGCCTCGCTGACCACGTACCTGCTGCGGGCGGCCCCGCCGTCCCGGGTGATGCTGATCGGGACGGCCGCGCTCGCCGCCGGCGTGGCCGCGGTGCTGCTCGCCATCTGGATGCGGTCACCGGCTGGCTTCTTCGCAGCGACCGCCGTAGCCGGAGTCGGCTTCGGCGCCGGCTTCCAGGGCGGCATCCGACTCGTCGCTCCGCTCGCCGATGCCGACCAGCGGGCCGGCGTCCTGTCCGTGCTCTACACCGTCTCCTACCTCGGCTTAGGTCTGCCAGCCATCGCCGCAGGCGTCTCCGTCGTTCACGGCGGCAACCTCGTCACCACCAGCTACCAGTACGGGACAGCGGTGATCGCACTCGCCGCGTTCGCCGCCATCAACCAACTACGCACGCGCCCGCGGCCCAGCTCACTGAGGTGACCCGCGTCCCGCGCAGCACCCACTCCGATCTGCCAGGAGGCACGACAATGACCAAGGAAGTCCGGGTTCCCGACGAGGACCACCCGATCACCATCGACGCCGACACCGACCGCGTCGTCGTCCGTGTTGATGACACTGTCATGGCGGACACCACTGCCGCGCTCACCCTGCGCGAGGCCGGCTACCCGCCCGTGCATTACATCCCGCTCGCTGACGTCGTCCCCGGCACCCTTCACCCCAGCAGCACGCGAAGCTATTGCCCCTACAAGGGCGACGCGTCCTACTACGACGTCGTGCTACCCGACGGACCGCAGATCGTGGACGCGGCCTGGGCGTACGCGACTCCGCATCCGGCGATGGCCGCGATCGCCAACCACCTGGCCTTCTACACCGACCGCGTGCACGTCACAACCGAACCCCGCTCAGAGCACACGGCGATGGATGCGCACCCCACCGACGTCGCCGAGCTCATCGAAAGCGCGGCGGCAAGAGGGGGCATGCCCACCGCGGCCGAGCTCATGAGAGCGGCCGTTGTCAGTGTCGAGCGCGACGCCCACCTCGCCGCGGTCGCCTACCTGATGCGGCGAGCCGGCGAGACCGCGCTCGTCGTCGTGAACGACGCCGAGCAGCGCACCCCGCTAGCCGTCATCACAGACACCGACCTTGCGCAGGCCATCGCCGACGGCCGCGACCCGAACGAAGTGCGCGTCAGCGACCTCGTCCACCGTGAACCCATCGCCGTTACCCCAGATACGCCGCTGGTACGGGCGGCGCAAGTCATGGTCTCCTCTGGCATCCGGCACCTGCCCGTGGTCGAGCAAGGTCGACTTCTTGGCATGGTCGATATCAGTGACGCTTGCCGTGCCTTGGTCGAAATGCGGAACAAGCCTGATGTCTCTGTCACGGGGGTAGCGATGGGGGATCTCCGGTTGGGCTTGACACCGACAGGGGTCGAGTGACGGTCGGGCCTGCGAACTCCGTCCTAATCCAGGCTCGACCGTCACTCGCGACAGCTGTTCGGGCCGAAATCGGCGCCGGGCGAACGAACCCAACCGTCATCACCGAGCGCTGGAGTAGTACAGAAACCGCTGGTCGGTGAATACGGCCCATTCGCTTCCGTACTACTGCGGCGCTTGCCGATCGTCCTCGCTGACAGCGAGGAGAGTGCCAATGGTTCAGGGCTTGACTACACGACCGATGAGGCGCCCTGTTGGGTCAGCAAAGTCCTCCGCTGTCACCTGCGGACCGCGCCCCGCCTCCTCGAGCTTGGCAGCGAGGTTGGCGGCCTGTTCAGCGGACAATTCGTTTCGGTGCACACGGGAGTGCAGAACCTTGTGGATCGATACCGCTTCCATATTCGGAACCTGCGCTGCGACTCGGCGAGCATCGAAGTCCTCTGACAGTAGGACCTTGATGGACGCGGATCCAACCGCAGCGGAACGTCGGCCCATGGCGATGATTGTGGACTCCGCCCAGTGCTGATCATCGTTTGTGAGCGGTCGGCCATCCGCGACGTCGTACTGAGCGTCGAGTACTTCCTGCAGCAGCACCACCGGATATTCGCCGGTCGTATCGAGCCGCTTCCATGAGGGGGGTACGAGGGCCAGTGACTTCTTCGCCAGACTTGCGGTGGCGGGGATGGTGGCGCGGTGTTTGAGCTCGTCGATGACAACGTCGACTATTACGACCATGTCGTTGCCGGTCTCCTGGAACACGACGTCGGCGATCTCCTCGTGAACCGCCATGGATAGCAGTGACGCAGTGTCGACGAGCCAGAACCTGGATGGAGGCAGTCCCGTCTCGGGTGGGTTCACGCCATCGCCGGTACAGCGCTTCCGTACATCACCTCGTCAAAGAGCTGGTCGCTATCGGGCCGACCTAAGATCGCCGAAACCGTGTTCATACCAATCGCTCCCGACCGGGCCGCGTCCACGACCGCTGTCGCAAGGCGTGCCGGCGGACGCTGCTGGCGGAGTGTCTCCTCGGGATCAGGCCGCTGTCCGAGGAGATGGGATGCCGTGTGGACCATGCCGCCCGGGTTGAGCCGTCCAACGAGCGTGTCGCGCTGCGCGGACGTGATCGCCCCTGCGTCGGCAAGCTGACCGAGTACACATTGCATCGAGACTCCATATCGAAGCATCAGGTACCCCACCACCGCTTGCCCCCGTGCGGTCGCTTCAACGACGTCGTTCGCGGTCACGTCGAGCCAGGACAAAGCCTCTGTGACGGCTTTGACGGGTAGCAACAGATGCGCCGCGAACGCACTAACACGACGTTCGACGTATGCGGCATCCCAGATGTCGTCGGCGCCTTCTTCGATGACATCGCGGGCGTCGCTGAGAAGGTGATGGCCGAGTTCGTGCGCCAACGTGAATCGAGTCCTGCCAAGCGGGAAGTCGGTGTTTACGACGAGCAGAGCGGCAGGCTCAGCGTGCGCGCACAATCCGTCGCTACCGTCGCCTAGCGGACTCAACGCCACGTCGGCGGCAAAGTGCATTTCGATCAAGGCGGGGAGATCACTGATTTCTGCCGCGCCTAGTTCCAAGAGCCGGCGCACTTCCTGCGCGAGTGTCTTTCCTTGACGCTGTGCCTCGGGCTTGGTTCGTGGAGTGGATGAGTACTCGGTTGCGGCTAGTTGCTTTACAGCTGCGCCCGCGGGGGAGAGCGTCTTCGGCGCCAGGCTCGTATTCCGCGAGAGTCTGTCCTCTGCCTGCAGAATTTCTACCGCTCGCGAGCGGGTGCTGGACGTCGTTGAAAGGTCAGCCCCCGCCGCGACCCGGTGAGCGAGAGCCAAGGCCGGGCGATCTGAGTCGGCGACCCCGACCAACGTTGCCATTGGGACATTCAATGCCCGGGCTAGCGCGGGCAGTTCCCGCGGGGACACCCGTCGCTTG
Organism: Frankiaceae bacterium; assembly: GCA_030840615.1. Taxonomy (GTDB): domain Bacteria; phylum Actinomycetota; class Actinomycetes; order JAFAQI01; family JAFAQI01; genus JAFAQI01. The sequence continues at coordinate 8,063 of JAVEEE010000070.1, forward strand.
CCATTCTCGATCTTTGACAACTTGTCGGCCGTCAGCCCAACTTTCTCCGCGACCGCGGACGCCTCGAGCCCCGCTCGTCGGCGCGCGGAGCGAACGCGCCGACCAACGAGTGCGTCGAGCGCGGGAACAGGCCCACCGGCTTCAAGCGGCTCTAGCTGCTGGCTCCCCGTAGGCGAATTGGACGCAGACGCCAGACCCAGCAGCTGTGCAAGCCGTGGGGTTTCTGGGTTGTCCGCCATCGAACGCCTCCTAGAACGAGACATGGTCCGCGCCTTCCGGCGGTATTCGGCCAGTCACCTGATGACAACAGCCTACGACACAATCGCAACTTTGCCAATGATGACTTGCGATAGAGATACCGCCGGCCTTCGCTCGATAGACGCATCTAGGCCCGCCAGTAGTAGCGGTCCGCGGCGCCGACGCCTCGCAATGAGACTGTGAACGGCGTTCGCGGTGTAGCAGCGCGCTCCTTGCTCTGTTGATCTTGAATGTGTTCCATATTCATCTTGGGACAGTCGTGTCGCTGCTGACTCTGGCCGTCGGCGAATGCCTTGGGCTTGCTGGAGATCGAATTCGTTCCGCCGATGGCGTGGGCCGTCCGGCGCATACGTGGCGACGCCCGATAGGTGCCGATCTCCGACTGACATTGGTCAACAGCGCCAGCGCGACGTGCCGTGCGTGCCGCGCTGGGCACGGCTAGCTGCCCTGTGCAGGGCCGGACCTTGCCCGGCGCGAGGGTCGATCCGCACTCTCATGAGCGCGTTTTTCTACAACACGCTCGATGGCGGTGCCCGTGGCGAAGACGCGGTCTATGCGGCGCCGGCCGCACCGGGCTTGAGTTTGCTTCTTGGGACTGGTCAGTGAGCCGTGCCGGAGGCGCACCTGCTGCGACTCGGTCCACCTCCATCCGAGAGGGCCGCCGGGGACGAGGAACCGCACCCGCCATTGTTTCAAGGGTGATCGAACCCGGCTGGAGTCAGTCACCCAGGGGTACGCATATCGCCGAGCCGCCTCGTGGATGACGTATGAGCTGGCGGCCCTCGACAGGATGACTGCCTGGGCGCCTCCGTAGCGCTGCAGCAAGCGGCAACTGCCGTCACGGTTCAAGATGTACTGGGTGGTTCCGAGGCCCCACCGAGATCTGGCCGACACCCGGGCGGCGTGCTGTAGCCGAGCCTGAATCCGCGATTCGAAGTCGTAGTACAGGACGGAGGCGTACGTGGGGCTCCCCACGACGGCGGTAGGCGGTTCG
>JAVEEE010000074.1 GCA_030840615.1 Frankiaceae bacterium
CAGCCGGGCCCCGACATCGCGCAGGACCGCATCACCTGCGGCGTGGCCCAAGGTGTCGTTGACCTCTTTGAAGCGGTCGAGGTCGAGGAGCAGCACGGCGGAGGGACGCCCGGCGGCAAGAACCTCGGTCGCTCTGCGGTCGAACAGCAACCGGTTGGGCAGCGTGGTGAGTGCGTCGTGCAATGCCTGGTGCGCGTTCTCCTGCACTTGCTGACGCAACCGATCGGTGAGCCGGCCGTTGTGCAGTGCGATCGCGGCGTGGCCGGCCAGGGCCTCGAGCAGGTGGAGGTCGGACTGACGCAGGCCGCCGACATCGCCGAGGTGGCCCGCTACCCCGAGGGCACCCATAGGCCCGTCGACGCCGTGAAGCACGACCGTGAGCGCGTCGACCGGTGAACCGCGACGGCGCGGCGCGGCCTCGGTCGGCAACATCGCGGTCGCGGAGGGTGTGGTCGGCCGGACTCCGTCGGCGTCGCAGATCCAGGCACGGACCTGCTCTCCGTCGAGCTCGGCCAGCTCGAGGCGAACGGCGGCGACTTCCAGCAGGTCGCGGGTGCCGGTGAGGACCTCGCCGACGACGACGTCGAGCTGAAGATCGCTGCTGCCGAGGCGTCGGGTGAATCCCTGGAGGCGTTCGACCGCGTCGTGCCGGCGTAGGAGCGCGACATGCGCTCGCTGGGCCAGCGCGAGAAAGACCGCGAGAACGGCGATCGCCCAGGCGCCGTGCCAGTCGGTCCGCACGACGTCGAGTGCGACGAGGGCGAAGCAGGCGTTTGCCGCGGACGTCGCAAGGCCGGTGAGAAACGCATGTGGCCGGGCCGCGCCGCCGCGCAACGCGATCGCGACCGTGATCGCGAGAACGGAGGTGACCTCGATGACGATGGCGGCGAGCAGCGCGGCACCCCAGCCGCGGACTGCGCCGGAACCGACAGCACCGGCGGCGACGTGCCAGACGACAACGCCGGCAACGGCACCGAACCACCACTGGGCGATGTTGAAAGCCAGCTTGAGGGCGGTCTGGCGACGGTGCCAGGCGAGCGCGAGTGCGCCACCGACGACGCGTGCGATGACGAGCTGCTCCGCGGAGACGAGGAAAAGTCCGAGGACGAACGGGATTTCCGCGAAGGCGAAGGAGTGGGCATCACGGCCGATCGTCAAGTGGACGACGCAGACCTCGGCGACGACGACAGCGGCAACGAGCAATGCCCAGCCGGCGAGTCCGGTCGTGTGGGCGTTGGACAGGTTGCGAACGACGCCCAGGTGAAGTGCCGCGGCAGCAGCGGCGAGCCCGCCGGTGAACAACCAGACACGGATCGCGTGCGTGCGGGCGATGGTCGGGTCAGCCACCGGGCGCCGCGCTCCATGTCGACCCGGACCAGCTGCGGCTCGACCAGGAGCGGCTGCTCCAGGTGCCGTCGCTCCAGCTGCGGCTCGACCAGGAACGGCTCGACCAGGAACGGCTGCTCCAGTCGATGTCGGACCAGCTGCGGCTCGACCAGCTGCGGCTGCTCCAGGTCAGCGTGGTCCAGGACTCGCCGCACCAGCAGCCGCCGGTCCAGTCGTTGGAGTTCCAGGTGCCGTCGATCCAGGCCGTCCCGGCGCTACTGGCTGGTGCCCAGACGGCCGGGACCCAGCGCTGTCCGAAGATGTCCTGCTCGCCGACGAGGTCCACACCGTTGTCACCGACGTGATTGGTGCCACGAGCGCCTTCGAGGGTGCCGAGGCCGCTGGAACGCGGAGCGGTCTGCGCGGCGTAGGGACGGGGTGCAAGGCCCGCAGCGGCGACGTTGAGGAGCCCGGCGCCGCGGCCCGCGGAGTCGGCCGACGGCAGCGGTTGCGCAGTTGTCGTCAGCAGTCGCTTGACGTCGTCGGGACTGAGCTGTGGCCGTTGCTGAAGGAGCAACGCGGCGGCGCCGGACACGACGGCGGTGGCCTGTGACGTGCCGCTGCCCTTGAAGTAGCGGCTGCCGACGACTGCGCCCGGATATTCGGAGTCGATGTAGGAGCCCGGGTCGCGCAGCGAGGCGATCGACTGGCCGGGCGCGACGACGTCGACGCGACGGCTGGACGAGCCGCGGGTGGAGAACGTGGGCACGGTGTCGTCGAGCGACGACGCCGGTGTGGCGTGGATGTCGTCGGCGCCGACGGTGACGACGTACGGGTCACGCGCCGGGTTGTCGACGGACGGACGGGTCGTGCCGCCGTTGCCGCCCGAGACGACGACGACGATGCCTGCGCGCCACGCGTTCTCGACCGCATGCGTCAGCGGGTCGAGAGTTGTTGCCTGGGTGCCGTCGGTGCCGAACGACAGGTTGAGCACGCGGATGTTGAGGTCGGGGTCGTTGCGGTGCTGCACGACCCAATCGATGGCGGCGATCGTCTGGGACACGTCGACACCACCGTCGCTGGCGCCGACCTTGACGCTCAAGAGGGTGGCATCGGGAGCGATGCCGTGAAAGCCGGAGTTGGTGCCGTCGTTGCCGGCGATGATGCCGGCCATGTGGGTGCCGTGACCGAACGCGTCGAGGTTGGGCGATGGGCTCTGGCTGTCGAAGGAAAGGTCGGGCCCGTTGACGACATTGCCTGACGTGAGGCCTTGGACCGGCACGACTCCTGTGTCGATGAGAGCAACTCCGACGCCCTTGCCGGTGTAGCCACGCGCCCACATCGTGTCGGCGCCGACTGCGTCTGCAGCCTGCCCGAGCGTCGTCGTGGTCGGGGCATAACCCCAGTCCGCGCCGCCGATCAGCCCGGTCGTGGTGTCGAGGGCGGTGGAGACGACGCCGACCGTGGTCTGGACCAGGCCACCGACGGTGCCGAGGAGCCCGCCGAGCAGCCCGGCTTGTGCCGGAGGCGCGGTCACCGCGAGGCTGGCAACGGCGAGCGCCAGCACTCCGGCCGATCGGGCGAGCGGCTTCTTCGGTCGCCTGGCTGCCGGCGTCTTTGCTCGTAGCATCGAGTTCCCTTGTCCCCCTGCGGCGATCGCGCGGTCGTGGTCGACCGGCAGACTTCGCCGTCCTGCCGCTTGATCGGCCGGACGAGACCGCCACTGTCGGACATCTCGCCAAGATGGGATGAAGGGACCAAGGCCAGCGGTGGATAGGGCTATCCGCTCGTGGTCCTGGGTGCACGGCACTGATCCGATTGGCCGCCGCCCGGCCAGGGCCGGGTGGCGGGTTGTCCGGAATTCGCGTCATCGGCAAGGATCGGGACATGACTGATCCGGCCATGAGTGACTTGGGCACGATCCTCGGCGTCTGGGCGCACCCCGACGACGAGACCTACCTCTGTGGCGGGCTGATGGCGCGGGCCATCCAGACCGGTGACCGGGTGGTGTGCGTGACGGCCACGCGTGGCGAGCAGGGCAGCACCGACCCGCAGCGATGGCCGCCGGGGGAGATGCTCGCGCAGGTGCGGACCGTCGAGCTCGAGCAGTCGCTCGGGTGCCTCGGCGTCACCGAGCACGTGTGGCTCGACTACCCCGACGGTGGGTGCGCCGACGTCGACGATGCCGAGGCGGTCGCGCGGTTGCGCCGCATCATCGACGAGCTGCGGCCGGACACGGTTCTGACGTTCGGTCCCGACGGCATGACCGGGCATCCGGATCATCAGGCGGTGTCGCGCTGGGCGGTCGCCGCGGCCGCGGGCACTACGGCGCAGGTGCATGTCGCGACGAACACGCCGGAGTGGCTCGCGGAGTTTCGCAACAAGCTCGACGAGGTCGGCGCTTTCATGGGCGCGGAGCCGCCGTGCACGCCCAGAGCGGAACTGTCGATCCACCTGCGCCTCGACGGTTCCCTGCTCGACGCGAAGTACGACGCGATCCTGCGTCAGGTGAGTCAGGTCGCGCCGATGTTGGCGGCGTTCGACGAGGACCTCCTGCGGGCGGCGCTGGCCGAGGAGTCGTTCCGCGCAGCCCCGAGTGCTCGCGCCGCGGCGTAGGCGTCGACGAGGCCGGCCCCCTTGTCATAGCTGGTCATGAGCCCACCGACGCTCCGGTAGGCCGCACCGTCACGGAACGGGTACGCCGTGCGCAACAGCGTCTGCTCTACCCGCGCCGGCGTCGCGTGCGGGTCAGCCTGGAAGAGCAACGCGATGATGCCCGCGACGAGCGGTGCGGCGAACGACGTGCCCGAGCCGGTGAAGTAGGTCGCGACGTCGT
>JAVEEE010000081.1 GCA_030840615.1 Frankiaceae bacterium
GAACGGCGCCGGCAAGACCACCGCCGTACGGATCCTGACGACGCTGCTGCGTCCGACCGCCGGCCGCGCCTTCGTCGAGGGTCACGACGTCGTCAAGGAGGCCGCTGCAGTCCGATCCCTGATCGGCCTCGCCGGTCAGTCTACGGCGATCGTTGACGAGCTGACCGGTCACGAAAACCTCGAGATGGTCGGTCGCCTGCACCACCTGCCGAAGGCGCAGGCCCGCGCTCGGGCCGACGACCTGCTGGCGCAGTTCGATCTCTCCGAGGCCGGCGATCGCCCCGCGAAAACCTACTCCGGCGGCATGTTGCGCAGACTCGACCTGGCCGCCAGTCTCGTCGCGCGGCCCGCGGTTCTCTTCCTCGACGAGCCGACGACCGGTCTCGACCCGCGCAGCAGGCTCGGGATGTGGGATGTCATCCGCACGCTGGTCGCAGCGGGCACGACGTTGCTGCTGACGACGCAGTACCTCGACGAAGCGGACGAGCTCGCCGACGAGATCGTCGTCATCGACCGCGGCCAGGTGATCGCGGCCGGGACCTCAGAAGAGCTGAAGAGTCGCGTGGGCGGCGATGTCGTGGAGTTCACGGTGCCGGACCCGAGTCGGCTCGAGGACGCCCGCTCGACGGTCGCGTCGCTCGGCGAGGGAGAGCCATTGGTGGACGCAGCGACCGGTTCGGTGGCGGTCCGGGTGGGTTCTCGTGGGTCCGAGGCGCTGGTCGAGACCGTGCGCCGGCTCGACGCCACCGGCGTCTTGTCGGCCGGACTCACACTGCGGCGACCGTCGCTGGACGACGTCTTCCTCGCCTTGACCGGGCACGCAGCCGAGGAAGAGGTGCCCGCATGACCTCGACTGCAGGTGAGACCAACCTCCGGTGGGCACTCAGCGACACGTGGGTGCTGACGTGGCGCAACCTGACGGTGTGGCGACGAGTGCCGGCCTACGTCGTCTTCACCGTCGTTCAGCCGACGATCTTCACGTTGCTGTTCCGCTACGTGTTCGGTGGCGCGATCCCGACCGGTGGGAGCTACGTCGACTACCTGCTGCCGGGTGTGATCGGTCAGATCGCGGCGTTCGCGACGATGGCGACGGCCATCTCGCTCGCGATCGAGGCGCAGAAGGGGGTCATCGACCGGCTGCGGGTCATGCCGATCGCGCGTTCCGCCGTACTGCTCGGTCGGCTGGCAGCGGACGGCATCCGGATGCTCGTGACCTTGCTGGTGATCGTCGCCGTCGGGTATGCCGTCGGGTTCCGGTTTCACCACGGCGTCGGCCCCGCCATCGCGATGGTGGCGCTCGCGGAGGCCTTCGGGCTGACGATGTGCTGCGTCTCGATGTTCATCGGGCTGGCGTTGCGGCAGGAGGAGGCGGTTCAGGCTTTCGGCCTCATCTGGCTGTTCCCGCTCACGTTCGTGTCGTCGGCGTTCGTGCCGGTGCAGACGATGCCCGACTGGCTGCAGGTGTTCGCACTGAACCAGCCCGTGACGCACGTGATCAACGCGCTGCGATCGCTCGCACTGGGGACGCCGATGGGCGACAACCTGTGGCTGTCGCTGGTCTGGCTTGCCGCCATCCTGGCGGTGTTCTTGCCGCTTGCCGTCCGGGCCTACAAGCGCGTGTCCTGACCGCGCGAGGTCGTGTCGCAGCGGCGTCGGGCTCGTCCGTGCGACTAGGCTCGGCGACCTTCCATGAGCGCAGACCCCGATGGCTTCACGCTGCCCGCCGCCGCGCCGTTGCGCGCCTGGCAGCGGCAGGCGCTCGCCGGCTATTTCGCCGCCGACACGCCCGACTTCCTCGTCACGGCGACGCCCGGCGCCGGCAAGACGACGTTCGCCCTCGCGGTGGCCCAGCTGCTGCTGGCGCGTCGCGTCGTCGACCGCATCGTGGTGGTGTGCCCGACCGACCACCTGCGGACGCAATGGGCCGACGCCGCGGCGCGGATGGGCATCGCCCTTGACCCGACGCTGACCAACGCCGTCGGACCGGTGCGACGCGACGTGCGCGGTTACGTGACGACCTACGCGCAGGTCGCGGGGGCGCCGATGCTGCACCGCGCTCGCGCCGAGAAGCGGCGCAGCCTCGTCGTTCTCGACGAGATCCACCACGCCGGTGACGGACTGTCGTGGGGCGAGGCTGTCGCGGAGGCGTTCGGCCCGGCCCGCCGACGTCTCGCCCTGACCGGCACGCCGTTCCGGACCCGGCCCGACGAGCGGATTCCGTTCGTGCGCTACGACGCGGCGTCCGACGGCGGGCTCACCAGCGTCGCGGACATCACTTACGGCTACGGCGATGCGTTGGCGGAGGGCGTTGTACGACCGGTGGTCTTCGCTGCCTACACGGGGGTGTCGCGCTGGCGCAACAGCGCCGGTGAGGTGATGGCGGCATCGCTGACCGAGGCCGCGACCAAACGCACCGAGGCAGCGGCGTGGAAGACGGCGCTCAACCCGCGCGGTCGATGGGTGCCCCATGTGATCGCCGCGATGGACGAGCGGATCAGTCATCTGCGCGAGCACGGCATGCCGGACGCCGCCGGACTGGTGCTCGCTTCCGACCAGGACGACGCGCGCGCCTACGCCGAGATCGTCGAGCGGGTCACCGGCGAGCGGCCGGCCTTGATCCTGTCCGACGACCCGAAGGCCAACGCGC
>JAVEEE010000117.1 GCA_030840615.1 Frankiaceae bacterium
AGCTGGCGCAGCAACGACAGCGTCCCCGGCTCGGAGTAGGCGGCACCGACGCCTTGGATGACCCGGCCGGCCACGAGCATCCGCCAGTCGACCGCGGTCGCCGCCACGACCGCACCCGCTCCGAACGTCGCGATGCCCGCGACGAGCGCGCGCTTGCGGCCGTAACGATCACCCACGACACCGCCGGTGAACAGTAGCCCGGCGAAGGCCACGATGTAACCGGCGACGATCCACTGCAGCGACGTGACGCCGAGGTGGAACGAGTCGCGCACCCGGGGTACCGCGACACCAACCGTGGTGTTGTCCGCCATCGACAACGCCAGCACGGCGTAGGTCGCCAACGTGGCGGCGCGGGTGCGTCGGTCAGCCACCGAGCAAGCCGGTCCTCGGCACGATGGTCGTCACCTGCGGCTCCAGCGGTCGGATGGTGAGCCCGCTCAGGGAGATCACCGGCGAGGCCGGATCGACGACCCGCACCGCGGACATCCGGCTCAGGCTCTCGAGCTGCTTGATGTCGGCCAGCACGACCATCGCGAACACACAACGGCAGCGGGTAGGACGGGCCAGTCGGGCGGCCTCGAACAACGCGGCCCGCCGTTGTTTGGCATAGCGGGCCCGGGTCAACCGGTCGGCGCGGCTCCTGGGGTGGAAGCTCGCGAGCAGCGCCGCGTAGCTGCGGGCTGTCGCCGTAGCGACCTGCGCGGCTGTGCCGATGCCGATGCTCAGGTCGTCGAGACCGTTGACGGGAACGCTGCGCACCTCGGTGGGCAGCCCCGACGGCACCCGGACGTACGCGCGCACGACCTTCAGCCCGGTGAAGATCTTCGTCGCCTCGGCGGGTGTCTCATAGGTTCGCAGGTCGACGACGGCGTAGGCGGCACGGCCGGCCGCGATCTGCCCGTAGTGCCGCAGCTCGTAGGCGGCCCGGCTCAGATAGCTGGCAACGGACGCACCCGGAGCGGGGCCGATCGTGGCGAGCAGGGCGGGCGGTGAGCTGGGCAGCGGCGTCACCCGGTCGGACTGCTCGGCGCTGCCGCGGTCACCGCCGAGAACGGCGATGAGCAAGCCGGCGACGAGCACCGCGACGATCGACCCGACCAGCGCCGGCTCGGTCGCCGTGGCGAGGACTACCCCCTGGGCGGCGGCGCGGCGGCGCCCGTTCGCGGGACCGCGGGTCCACCGGCCGAGGCGGCGCGCCAGCCGTGCCGAGCGGGGCAACCAGCTGTCGTCGAGCCGGCGAAGCCGGCGGGTTCGGACGGTCACGCCTCGTCCGCGAGCAGGTCGAGGGCCCGCTGCAGGTCAGCTGCCGGCGGGCTCTCGAAAGTGACCCGGCGGCCGTCCGCCGGATGGTCGAAGGACAGCTGGGACGCGTGCAGCCACTGCCGGTCGAGCTTCAGGCGCGCGGCGATGGTCGGATCTGCGCCGTAGGTCAGGTCACCCACGCACGGATGCCGCACCGCCGCCATGTGCACCCGGATCTGGTGCGTACGACCGGTCTCGAGCCGCACCTGCAACAGGGAAGCCGCGCGGAACGCCTCGAGCGTCTCGTAGTGCGTGATGCTCTCCTTGCCGCCCGCAACGACCGCCCACTTGTAGTCATGGGTGGGGTGGCGGTCGATGGGGGCGTCGATCGTGCCGCTGGACGGATCGGGATGACCCTGCACGAGAGCCGTGTAGACCTTGTCGACGTCGCGCTCGCGAAAGGCCTGCTTGAGCAGCGAGTAGGCGCGCTCGCTCTTGGCGACGACCATGAGCCCCGTCGTGCCCACGTCGAGACGGTGAACCACACCTTGCCGCTCGGCCGCTCCGGACGTGGCCACGCCGTGCCCGGCTGCCGTCAAACCGCCGACCACGGTCGGGCCGGTCCAGCCCGGACTCGGGTGCGCGGCCACGCCCACCGGCTTGTCGACGACGACCAGGTCGTCGTCCTCGTAGACGATGCGCAGGCCGGGCACCGCCGCCGGTGGAGGCGCGGGGTCGGCGCGGCGCGGTAGCTCCACCTCGAGCCAGGCGCCGCTACGGACCCGGTCGGACTTCCGTGTCCCGCGGCCGTCGACCGTCACGGCGCCGGCATCGAGCAGCTCGACGGCTGCCGTCCGTGACAGCCCGAACAGGCGCGCGACGGCGACGTCCAGCCGGAGTCCGTCCAGCCCCTCGGGCACCGGCAGGGACCGCGTCTGATCGGTCGAGGGGCTGGTCACGCCGGCTCGTCGTCCGGGCGGGGAGCATCCAGCGGCGTTCCCCGGCTGGCCAGCAGCACGGCGATGCAACCGCCGACGACGATGGCGGAGTCGGCGATGTTGAAGACCGGCCAGTGCGGCAGCTGGATCCAGTCGACGACCTGCCCGCGGAACGGGCCGGGCGCGCGCAGCAGCCGGTCGACGAGGTTGCCCAGCGCTCCGCCGAGCAACAGTCCCAGCGTCACCGCCCAGGGCCGGCTGAGCAGCCGCCGGGCCTGCCGGGCGATCACGACGACCACCGCCAGCGCGACGAGGCTGAACAGGACGGTCGCGCCGGTCCCGACGCTGAACGCGGCACCGCCGTTGCGGGTGTGGGTCAGCGCCAGCAGGTCGCCGATGAGGTGCACCCGCTCGTCGCGCCGGATCGTCGCCACGACCACCACCTTGCTGACGACGTCAGCGACCAGCACCGCGGCAGCCGTCAGCAGCAGAAGGACCGTACGACGGCGGGCGGGCGGAGCCGGTGGAGCGGTTACCTGCGCTCCTCGCGTTGCTTGCATGTCACGCACAGCGTCGCACGGGGGAAGGCCTGCAACCTCGCCTTGCCGATGGGGTTGCCGCAGTTCTCGCATATCCCGTAGGTGCTGTTGTCGAGCCGCTGCAGCGCGCGCTCCACCTGCGCGAGCAGGTCGCGGCTGTTGGCCGCGAGCGACATCTCGTGCTCCCGCTCGAAGGTCTTGGTCCCCGCATCGGCCTGGTCGTCGCCCGACCCCTCACCGCTGTCCCGCTGCAGCGCGGCCCAGGCGTTCTCCGCTTCACTGATCTCACCCCGAAGCGCGCGCGCCTGGGCCTCCAGCTCCGTGCGGATGACCGTGAGCTCGGACTTGGTCCATGGCCGCTCCCCCGGCAATACCGTCGCCCCGGGCTTCGCGACGGGCGCGGCCGGGGCAGCCTTGACCGGCGCAGCCGCCTTTGCCGGAGCGGGCTTCGTCGCTGCCGCGGGGGTGGGAGTGGGTGTGGGCGTTGGCGCGGCAGCCGCCGCCGCGGCCTTGACCGGAGCGGCCTTGACCGGGGTCAACGTGGCCGGGACGACCTTGGCCGCGGGAAGCGTGCTCGCCGCCGGCTT
>JAVEEE010000123.1 GCA_030840615.1 Frankiaceae bacterium
ATTACCCGACCAGGTGCTGCCCGTCCATGTGTTGCCGGTCCACGTGTTCCCGGTCCACGTGTTCCCGGTCCAGGTATTGCCGGTCCATGTGTTGCCCGACCACGTGCTGCCGGTCCACGTGTTGCCCGACCACGTGCTGCCGGTCCACGTGCTGCCGTTCCAGTCGCCGCCGGTCCAGGCATTGCCGGACGCGGTCGCCGCGGCCCACATCGCGCCGTTCCAGCTGTGACCGAAGATGTCCTGCTCGCCGGTGAGGTCCGCAGTGCCGTCGTTGACATGCGCCGTTCCACGGGACGCCTCGAGCGAGCCGGAGCCGGTGGCGCCGGTCGGGGTCTGCGTCGCGGTGGGCTTGGCCCCAATGGCCTTGCTGAGGTCGGGTACGCCGACGCCGGCGTACATCACCTTCACCGCGTTCGGCGCGGCGGCGGTGCTCATCAGCGCCTTCTTGACCTGGTCGGGCGTCGCGTTGGGGAACCTCGAGAGGTACTCCGCCGAGAGACCCGAGACGACGGCCGCCGCCTGTGAGGTGCCCGATCCGCGGAAGAAGCGGGTGCCCACGACAGCCGATGGGTTCTCCTGGTCGATGCGTGAGCCGGGGTCGCGGAGGCCGAGGACGTGCACCCCAGGCGCGATGAGGTCGACGTGTCGGGTGGGCGTGCCGTGCTGCGAGAACGCCGGTACGACGTCGTTGTCGACACTGTCGGTGCCCCGCGGGTCGTCGGCACCCACGGCGATGACGAGCGGGTCCTGCGCCGGGTTGGCCAGCGTCTCCCGGTTGGTCCCGTCGTTGCCTGCGGCCACGACGACGACGACGCCCGCGCGCCACGCGTTCTCGACGGCGTAGCACAAGGGGTCGACGTTGGGGTCCTGGGTGGAGTCAGTGCCGTAGGAGAGGTTGAGCACGCGGATGTTGAAGCCGGGGTCGTGCGCATGCTCCACGACCCAGTCGATCGCGGCAATGACCTGCGAGACGTCGGTCGCGCCCGAGTTGGTCGCCACCTTGATGCTGACGAGCCGCGCGTCGGGAGCGATCCCGTGGAAGTGGTGCGTGCCGCCGCTAGCGTAGGCGGCGCCGCTCTCCACGACGTCACGGCCGACGATGATCGACGCCATGTGGGTGCCGTGGCCGAAGGTGTCGAGGTGGGCGAGGTCGGGGCTCTGCGACTCGAACGAGAGGTCCGGGCCTTGCAGCACGTTGCCCGACGACAGACCCTGCACGGGTGAGACGCCACTGTCGATCAGGGCGACGTCGACGCCCTGGCCGGTGTAGTCGTGGTTCCACGCCTCTCGCGCGTGCACGACCTGGCCGATGTTGAACAGCGACCCGTCGTCGTTGCCGACGTCGTAACCGAGCTGCGAGTCGATGCCGAGCAGATGTCCGGTGGCGTCCGGAGTGACGGCGCGTACGCCGGGCTGCGCGCGCAGGCGGCTGATCGCTCCTACCGGCACCCGCGCGGCGACCCCGTCGACGACGGGGAGCGTGCGGCCGATGTGACCACCCGCAGCGGCGACGGCATGCGTGACAGCACGCAGTGCGCCATGAGTTCCGCTGACGATGACTCGCTGCAACGCGTGACTGCCGGCCGGCGAGCTTGCGGTCACGGCTTGGGCAGAGCTTGCCATCCCGAAGCTGGCGAGCGCAGCCAGCGTGACGCCGGCAAGCGTGGTTCTGGGCACCCTAGTCGCGGGCATGCGTGCTCCCATCGCGACAGGGCCGGTCTCACCCTGGCTCCCCGCGCCCGGCGCCCACGAAGGGGCAGGTGACCGGTAACCCGGCGCGGATCTATGCCTCCCTGCGGATCCCCACTGGATCCATCAATAACTTCGTCTGCTCGAAACCCCCGAACCAGGGCCCCGCGGAGCAATTCGTTGCGTCCAAGCGGGCTACCGAAAACAGGACAAGCCGGGGCTCATCGGGCGTCATCGCCCGTCTCCTCCTCGGGCGGGCTACCAGCGTTGTGCTCCTCCAGCCGCCAACCTCGACCGATGTCACCGAGCAGCGACCAGCGGCAGTTGCCCAGCGGCGCCAAGCGCCACCACGTGTCCGGCGGCAGCTCGAGCAGCGTGCCGATGGTGGCGCGGGCGGTGCCGCCGTGCGTGATCGCCACCAGGAGCCCTCCCGGGCCGAGCCGATCGAGCCACTCGACGACGCAAGCGGCGGATCTCGCACCTACCTCGGCGTAGGTCTCGCCGCTCCCACGGCGGGAGTCCTCCCCTGCCTGCCAGTCGGCGTACTCCTCCGGGAAGCGGCCTCGGGCCTCCGCCCGGGTGAGCCCCTGCCACTCGCCGAGGTCGATCTCCCGCAACCGCGGGTCGAGCACGACCTCGAGCCCAGCCTCGGCCGCGACGGCGCCTGCGGTGTCAACGGCACGCGACAGGTCCGAGCTGACGATCGCGTCGGGCTCCATCGGCGCTAGCGCGACAGCCGCACCGAGCGCCTGCGCCTTGCCGATCAGGTCGAGCGGCGAGTCGAGTTGACCCTGGAACCGTCCGGTGGCGTTCCACTCGGTGCGGCCATGTCGCAGCAGCACGACGCGACGTGTCCGGCTGCTCACGTCGACGACTCCCCGGCAGCAGCGCTCCCCCGGCGACCGTCGGCAGGCGGCAAGGCTGCGGCCGGTAGCGGCAGGGTCGGGCAGTCCTTCCACAGCCGCTCAAGGCCGTAGTAGACGCGCGCCTCGGTGTGCTGCACGTGCACGACGATGTCGACGTAGTCCAGCAGCACCCAGCGACCGTCCCGCTCCCCCTCGCGCCGGACCGGCTTGGCACCGAGCCCCAGCAACCGCTCCTCGATGCCGTCGACGACCGCCTTGACCTGCCGGTCGTTCGGGGCGGACGCGAGCACGAAGCAGTCCGTGATGACGAGCTGGTCGCTCGCGTCGAGGATCGTC
>JAVEEE010000222.1 GCA_030840615.1 Frankiaceae bacterium
GAGGTCGCGGCCGCGATTCTCGACGGTGACGACACGGAGGTCGCGGCGTGATCGAACTATCGAAGGTGCTCTACACGGCTCGCGCGACCGCGGAGGGTGGCCGGGACGGCCACACCGCGAGCGATGACGGCAAGCTCGACGTGAAGCTCGCGCCCCCAGCGGAGATGGGCGGTTCGGCCGCCGCCGTCGGCACCAATCCCGAGCAGCTCTTCGCTGCCGGCTATGCGTCGTGCTTCCACTCCGCGCTGAAGCTTGTCGCCCGCCGCATGAAGCTCGACGCCGACGACTCGACCGTGACGGCTGCAGTAGGGATCGGACCGGCCGAAGGCACGATCGGTTTCGGACTGACGGTGGAGCTCACCGTCTCACTGCCCAAGGTTGCCGACCGCGACCAGGCGCAGCAGCTGGTGGAGACATCGCACCAGGTGTGCCCCTACTCCAATGCGATCCGCGACAACGTGCACGTAGGGCTCACGATCGCCTGAGCGTCAGCCCTCCGGCTGCGGCACTACGACCGGCGTTGTCGACGACAGTCGCGGGTGACTTCGCGCGAGCCTGGCCGCCGACTGTGCCAGCAACGAACTGCTCACCGCTGCACCCTGCAAGGCGGCGAAGAAGTCGTCGGCTTCGATCCGTAGCAGCTTGCAGTCATCGACGGCGCGCACCGTCGCGGTCCGCGGAAGTCCGCGCAGCAGCCCGATCTCCCCGAAGTAGCTCGGCGCGGCCATCGTGCGCAGGCGCCGGGCATGCGCCGCCTCGCCGCGGGCGCTGACAGCTACCTCGCCGGCAACGAGCACCCACAGCGCGTCTGCGTCGTCCCCCTCGCGGACGACGACTGTCCCGGCCGGCATCGTCAACTCAGCTGCGGACCGCGCAAGCCGCTCCAGGGCGGAACGGGATGCACCACTGAACAGGTCCAACGACTGCAGCAGCGCAACCCTCGGCTCCAGCGCGCGGACCAGTGCGAGCGAGTTGCGATCGGCTCGCAGGATGGGCCAGATCCCCAACACCGCCGCAGCGGAAAAGCCGAACCCGACCGCCAGGAGGGTCTTGGTCAGCCCGACATGACGCAGGATCACCGCGGTGATGAAGCTGGCGACGAGCAGGGCCCCCGGAACGGCCGACTCGAAGATGCCGAAGACTCGGCTCAGCACCTCGCGCGGCAGGTCGCGTTGCAACGCGGTGACGGCCAGCACGTCGACGATGATCATGCCTGCGCCCGCGACCGTCTGCAGCAGGAATGCCAGCACCGGGGCGTGCACCGCCGCCGTCACCGCGAACGGCAGGGCCAGCATGAACATCCCGGCGAGGATCACGGGCGCCAGCCGTCGCGCCGCACTGAAGCGGTTGGCGAGGCCGGCCGCGAGAACACCCCCGAACGACGCGCCGGCGATCAGGTAGCTGTAGCCCTCCGGTCCGGTGCCCAGCCGCTCGCTCAGCGGCACATAGATGACGGTGCTCGCGGCGTAGACCATCGAGTCGAGGCAACAGAAGATGACGAGCACCAACGCGACCCGTTCGCGTCGCAACGCCCCGAAGCCCGCTCCGAGCTGGGCCAGCACCGACTCCCCCGCGGCGCCGGCGTTGCCACGGCTGCGCACCTTCAGCCGCACCACGATCAGCGCGGCGGCCAGGAAGCTCAACGCGTTGAGCGTGATGCCTGTCGCGGGTGACCCGGCGACCAGCAGTAGACCTCCGATGCCCGGGCCCAGCACCACGACGAGGCTCTCGAGCGCGCCGAAGATGGCGTTTGCCGGGACGAGGTCACCCTCTCCGACCACCTCCGGGATCACCGCACCCGCCGCCGGCCGGTATCCGCTCGCGAACGTGGCCGCGACCGCGGCGAGCACCAATGCGAGGACGACGGGGCCGTCGCTCGCCACGACGAGGGCGAGACCAGCCATCGCAACGAACGACAGCATCGCCGAGCTGAGCATGACCTTGGTGCGTTCGTGCCGGTCGGCCAGCACCCCGGCGTAGACCGAGAAGACCAACCGCGGCGCCCATCCCGCTGCAGTCGTCAGTGCGATCCAGGTCGGTGAGTGGGTGCGGCCGAACACCCAGACGATCAGGACGACGTTGGAGGCCCAGCTGCCGACCTGGTCGATGAGAAAGGCGGTGATGAGCAGGCGAAAGTCCCGGTGACGCATCGTGTCGCGGTATCGACCCGAACCTGCTGCCACAGCCGCTCCCAGAGCCCGCCGCCGATGGGCGGCGCTATGCGCTGTCGCGCTGCGCGGGACCGAGAAGGATGTCGAACGCCGGGCTGTTGCTGCGTGCGACCTCGAACGGCGGCACCTCGAGGCGGCTGTCACCGTCGACCGACACCGGCCACGCCAGTGGCATGTCGTCGCCGTCTCGGATCAGGTCGACCTTGTCCTCGACGCGCTCGACCCGCTCGGCGAGCCGACGGACGTCGTTGCGCAGCTCGGCGACCTCGTCAGTGGGCGGAGTCGGACTCGTCACCGGCCGAACCGGTGTGTCGTCATCAGCAGCCACTGCCCGCAGCGCAGCAGCGACGGCCAGCCGACGATCTTCGAGTGAGGAGTTCGGGGTCAGGGAATCGGAGCGCACGAGTCGCGAGGCTATCTTGAGATCAACTTCCGTCGACGAGGAGTACCCACCATGTCGGTGACCGAGGACCGCACCCGGACCAGCGGCGGCGAGACCTTCGACTCGTTGTCCCCCGCGAGCGGCGAGATCATCGCGACGTTGCCGGTCCATGACGAGGCGGAAGTACGCCAGGTCGTGCAGGCCGCTCGCAAGGCAGCGCAGTGGTGGGGCGAGCTCGGCTTCGACGGTCGCAAGAAGCGGCTGCAGGCCTACGCCGGTGTGCTGACGCGACGTCGCGAGGAGTTGCTCGAGCTCATCTCGCGCGAGAACGGCAAGCCCCGAGTCGATGCGTTCATCGAGCACCTCCTTGCGGTCGAGCACCTCGACTGGGCGGCCCGCAACGCGCATCGCATCATGAAGCCGCGCAAGGTCGGCGGTTCGATGCTGCTTGCCAACGTCAAGCCGATCCTCGAGTACCAGTCGCTCGGCGTCGTCGGTGTCATCGGCCCCTGGAACTACCCGCTGTTCACGCCGATGGGCTCGATCGGCTACGCGCTCGCCGCCGGCAACGCGGTGGTGTTCAAGCCGAGTGAGTTCACGCCCGCCGTCGGCGTCTGGCTGGCAGACGCGTTCCGCGAGGTCGTACCGGAGCAACCGGTGTTCCAGGTCGTGACGGGCTTCGGCGACACCGGAGCCGCGTTGTGTCGCTCGGGTGTCGACAAGATCGCGTTCACCGGCTCGGCCCCCACCGGCCGCAAGATCATGGCGACGTGCGCCGAAACCCTCACGCCGGTGCTGCTCGAGCTCGGTGGGAAGGACGCGATGCTCGTCGACGCCGACGCCGACATCAAGGCTGCGGCGGGCGCGGCGCTGTGGGGCGCCTGCTCCAACGCCGGACA
>JAVEEE010000228.1 GCA_030840615.1 Frankiaceae bacterium
CAGCCGGAAACCGAGCACTGTGAGGAACGTCGGCGGTGCGATGACATCCGGATGCCCGAGGGCCTTCGCTGCCTCGACGTCGCGGTAGACCGGGCTGCTGTCCCCGATCGCGTCAGCGAAGCGGCGGATCAGCTCACGCGAGACCTCATAGGTCTCACTGGCCGGGTACTCCCGGCCGATGAAGTCGCGATTGATCGGCATGGCGCGGACGTTACCGCAGGCTCACACCGTGGGTGTCAGTCGGGAAACGGTCACCGGGTCGTCGAACCCGCGGATGGTTTGCGGGCCGAGCGAGATGACGGCGCGCGCACCCGCAAGCCGTTCGCTCACCGGCTCCGAGACGAGTACGGCGCCGGGCTCGGCGAGCGCCACGAGCCGCGCGGCAAGGTTGACGATGGGGCCGAAGTAGTCGCCATCGAGGGCCAGTGCCGTCCCGGCGGTGACGCCGGCTCGAGCCATCAACCCGCGTTCGGAGGCAGCGGCGACCAACGCCTCCGCCACCTCGACCGCGGTCAGCGCATCGGTGGTGATGAACATGACGGCGTCGCCGATGAACTTGACCAGTCGCCCGCCGTGGTCCTGCACGACATCGGCTGCGACCTCCTCGAACTTGCTCAACAGCTGGGACAGGTTGTCCATCGACAGTTGCTGGGTCAGGCCGGTGAAGCCGCACAGGTCAGTGAAGCCGACGCCGATGCGGATGCCGCCCTGGCCGACGACCTCCCAGCTCTCGGTGCGCTCGAAGTGCATCCGGGCCGCTTCGAGGTGGTGGCGGAACAGCGCGTCGAGCGTCCGTCCGAGCGCCGGCACGGCCGTCGCCACCACGGCAAACGACCGCGCCGTTTCGAGCTCGCTTCCCGAGATGGCCACCGACATCGACGGGAGGGACCCCCGCACCGAGGTGCTGGCCGCGTCGCCGATCCGTGCCATCGCCGAGCCCATCACGCGGGCCATGCCCCGCGTCGTGTCCATGCCGAGCAGTCCGGCCATCGCGACGCCGGTGCGGATCATGTCGACGTCGGCGGGCGATGCCACCGGCTGGGTGGGGTCGGCCTCGACCAGACCGAAGGAGCGCCACAGCGCCCGCACGTCGGCAACGGGGGCGTCGACCTGTTCGGCGACCTCCACGAGGGTGAACCGGTCGCGGTCCGGCCGCACGATGCGGTCCCCGGCCAGGGCGAAGAGGCGGCCGCGGGCATTGGCGGAGACCATCTCGTCGACCGAGCAACCCTGCTCGATCAGGAAAGCGAGGAGCTCGGCGCGTTCGGCGGCGTCCGGGGCATCGGCGTCGTAGAGCCCGGCCGCACCCAGCGTCTCGAGGTCCACGGGCTCAGCGGGCTAGCGGGTCTCGCGGTGAACGGTGTGGGTGCGGCAGTTGGGGCAGAACTTCTTCAGCTCCATGCGGTCCGGGTCGTTGCGCCGGTTCTTCTTGGTGATGTAGTTCCGGTGCTTGCACTCGTTGCAGGCCAACGTGATCTTCGGGCGGACATCGGTGGCTGCCACGGTGCGACCTTCCCCAGAACGAATGACACGAGCTCACAGAACGGACAGGCAAGCGTAGCGGAGGCCGGACTTGAACCGGCGACACAGCGATTATGAGCCGCTTGCTCTACCTGGCTGAGCTACTCCGCCGCAGGGCGACCATTCTGCCATGTCAGCGGCTGCGGTAGTTGAGTGCCGGACCGAGGTGGGTGCGCGCGGCGAACTCGCGGAGAGCCGAGTGATCGTGGCGGCCCACCCGGCCGGCACGGAAGGCAACTGCTGAGCGGTGCAGGTCGCGGGCGTGTTCCATGCCGAGCGACCCGCTTCTGTCGATGAACATCTCGTACTCCTCTCTCTTCTTTGTCAACCACTCCTTACGTCGACGGATTCCGGGGCTGACGAGAGGGTGAGCCACCTCACAGGTCGAACCGGATGGAGAGCAGGGAGGTGCCGGCGCGCTGGACGAGCGCGGCGTGCTTGTCGTTGCCGAACGACGCCAGCCGCCCCACCGGGTCGTCGCCGTCGACGGCCGTCGCCACCGCGGGCTGCCATCGCCGGTCGATGCGGACGCGCACGTGCGGGCGCGCTTCCAGGTTGCGGACATAGCCGGCGTGCCGGCCCTGCTCCGCCACGACCCAGAGCGTCGACCCGGCACGGTGGTATCCGACGACCGTCCGCCGGCGTCGCCCGGTCACCCGGCCCAGCGTTTCGACCAGCAGGTGCCCGCGGACCAGACCGGCCCACACGGCCGCCTTCATCGGGGGGTTGAAGACGTAGCGCTGGAGCAGAACGACCCGGCGCCGTTTCCGGGCCGGGTCGTCGTCGTGGGGCTGTCGTTGGGTCACGCGGGCGGAGCCCCCTTACGGAATCGAACCGTAGACCTTCTCCTTACCATGGAGACGCTCTGCCGACTGAGCTAAGGGGGCGGGGCGGAGCCAGATTACACGGGCTGCCAGGCGCTTTGCCGGGGCATGCTGAGCACGTGCCGACCGTCTGTCTGCAGGGTGGGAACGAGCTCACGCCCGCGTGTCGCCCGATGGATCAGGCCCTGCTGGAGCGAGCAGGGCACGGTCGCGTCGTCGTCGTGGCGCTGGCCTCCAAACCGGGTGCTGACTACGCGCGAACGAGCCAGCACGCGGAGCGCTACTTCCGCCAGCTCGGGGCGCAGGTGCTCGCCGCTCCGGATGCCCGTCGGTCGCCGAAAGAAGCGGCCGATGCGGTCGCGGCTGCCGGCTACATCGTGATGACCGGCGGCTCGCCGCGGCTGCTGCGTGACGGCTTGGTCGAGACCGGGATCGGCGACCTCATCAAGAAGCGCTACGCCGACGGTTGTCTCGTCATGGGCTCGAGCGCCGGTGCGATGGTCGCAGGTGCCGCGACACTGCTCCCACAGTGGCGCGGCGACCCGCAGCTCGGCCCCGGCCTCGGCCTGGTGAGCGGACATGTCGTCGTGCCGCATTTCGACGGGAAGCGGTCGGCCTGGGTGCGGGTCGCGCTTTCGGCCGGCGACTTCACCGGCCTGGGTGTCGC
>JAVEEE010000238.1 GCA_030840615.1 Frankiaceae bacterium
GATAGAAGCCGCGGCCATCGCCACCGTCCTCGGTGTCGGCGCCACGCAGGTAGGACGTGATGACCGGCGCGCGGGTGCTGCCGAGCGAGAGCGGCCGACCGTCACTGTCGCGCGCACCGAGCAGGAACCCGAGCAAGTCGCCGTTGCCGCAGAACCGATGTCCGATGCGCGGGCTCAGTGCCGGCAGCGCGGCGCGGTTGCGCAGCAGGAGATAGGTGCTGCCGAAGGCACCGGCGCCGAGCACCAGGGTGTCGCAGGTGAGCGTCGTGATGGGAAGTGCCGCCGTCGGCGTGCGGACTCCCTCGGCGGACTCATCGTGCTCGACGTAGCCGACTTCCCAAGCCCCGTTGGCGAGCGGCGTGATGCTGCGAACCTCGCAGCGGGTGCGGATGTCAGCGCCCTTCGATGCCGCCGCGGACAGGTAGTTGTGGTCGAGCGTGTTCTTGGCGCCGTAGTTGCAGCCCATGTCGCACTCGCCGCAGAGCCGGCACGTGGTGCGCAGCCGGCCGTGCAGGTTGCCGTAGTCCGGCGTCGGCAGTGCGTCGCCGGGGATCGGCGCGCGTCCCTCCGCGGCGAACGACACGGCCAGCGGCGCGAGCTGCCAGTCGAGGTTCAGCCGCCGGGCGGCATCGCGGAACACCTCGGTCTTGCCCGACGCCTCGTATCCCGGCACGCCCAGCGGGAACGTCTGCGGACCCAGCATCCGCTCGACGGCGTCGTAGTGCGGCTCCAGGTCAGCGCGGCTGATCGGCCAGGACTCGTAACCGTCGCGTCCGGCCGGTGCATCGTGCACGAACCACTTCTCGTCCTTGCGTAGCAGGACATTTGCGTAGATGAGCGATCCGCCGCCCAGGCCGGCCGAAACAATGCCGTCCAGACCGGCGAACGACCAGATGTCGAACAGCCCGTGCAGGCCCTCGCTGGGATCCCAGAACGCGCGGGCGAACTCCGCCGGCGTGCGGGCGAAGCTGCCCGGCGGGTAAGGCTTCCCCCGCTCCAGCAGCACGACTTCTCGACCGGCCTCGGCGAGCCGGTAGGCGGTCACCGACCCGCCGAACCCCGACCCCACAACTACTGCGTCCACGTGCTGCGCGCTGGCCACGATGTGCCCCCTCGAGCCGTCGTGGCGTCAGGAAAGCACCCACAACACGCTCTGCGCAGCCATTTGGACAGAACGGTCTTCCGGCCCCACCTGTCACACGCCGGAAGCGGACCCGATCGCCGTCCCGACATCGTGGTCGAGCTCGTGATGGCCTGAACCGAGCTCGCGTCCGGCGTCGCCATCGCCGAACTGCACAACCGCCGTCGAGTTGGCGGGCACGTCGACCGTCAGGGTCATGATCGTTCCGCTGACGGACCAGCCGACTGCCAGGCAGCCGTACGGCGTGTTGACCGCGCCGCGCGCCGAGGCGAGGCCCCCTCCGGGACGGGGAGCGATCAGGACCCGGCGGTAGCCCGGCTCGATCGGTCGGATCCCGAGGACAACCCGGTGCAGCCAGTCGGCGACGGCGCCGAGGGCGTAGTGATTGAACGAGGTCATCGATTCACCGTTGACCGAGCCGTCCGGCAACAACGCGTCCCAGCGTTCCCACGTCGTCGTCGCTCCCATCGACAACGGTGCCAGCCACGACGGGCTGCTGGTCGAGAGCAACAACCGATAGGCGTCGTCAAGATGCCCGGTCATGGTCAAGGCATCGCAGATGAGCGGTGTGCCGAGGAAGCCGGTGGCAAGCGTGTAGCCGGCCTCCCGCACGAGCTCGGCGAGCCGGTCGCCCGCCCGCTGCACGCTGTCGTCGCCGTCGATGAGCCCGAAGCACAGAGCGAGTGAGTACGCCGTCTGCGTGTCCGAGGACAGCCGACCCGACGCAGTGACGTACTCCCCGAGGAACGCGGCCCGAACTTCGCCTGCCAGCGCCGCGTAACGCACCTGGGCAGCCGTCTCGCCGAGGACCTCGGCAACTGCAGCGAGAACGGATGCGGACCTGAACACATGGGCCGTCGCGACCAGGTCGGAAGCGGTCGTAGCAAGGTTTGGCTTGTCGTTCGGCGCCGCCGGATCGAGCCAGTCACCGAACTGGAACCCCTCGCCCCACAGCCGTTCAGGTCCGACCAGCCGCTCCAGCAGATCGACCCAGGCGCACATGCTGCCGAACTGCCGCGCCAGGATCTCGAGGTCGCCGCTCGCCCGGAACACCGCCCACGGCACCAGCACGGCGGCGTCACCCCACCCGGCAGCCGGGATGCGTCGCGAGTCGGGTCGGGTCGGGATCGTGAGCGGCACGCAGCCGTCGGGAGCCTGGTCGAGCGCGAGGTCCTCGAGCCACGACGCCAGGAAGCCGGTGACGTCGTAGAGGTAGGCAGCCGTCGGGGTGAACACCTGGATGTCGCCGGTCCAGCCGAGTCGCTCGTCGCGTTGCGGGCAGTCGGTCGGGACACTCAGGAAGTTGCCGCGCATCGACCACACGACGTTGTCGTGCAGCCGGTTGACCAGCGGGTCCGAACACTCGAAGAACCCGATCCGGTCCAGGTCGGAGTGCAGCACGACCGCCGTGATGTCGTCGGCGGCCAGGTCTCCCGGCCAGCCGCTGACCTCGGCATAGCGAAACCCGTGGAACGTGAACGACGGCTCCCAGACCTCGGGCTCGCCTGCGCCGCGCAGGACGTAGCGGTCGGTGGCCTTCGCCGAGCGCAGCGTCCGGGTGCAGAGCTCACCGTGCTCGAGCACCTCGCCGTGCCGAAGCACGATCTCGGTGCCTGCGGGTCCCGTCGCCGACAGCCGCAGCCACCCGACGAGGTTCTGACCGAAGTCGAGCACCGTCGCGCCGCTCGGTGTGGTGATCACCTCCACGACGCTGCGTTCCTCGACGCGGCGGACGGGCGGTCCGACCGGGGCCGCCAGCACCGTCGGTGTCGCGCCCTCGAGCCGCTGCGCCGGCTGCCAGCCCCGCGATGTGGACGTAGCCTCCGACCAGCCCGGCAGCTCGAGCCGGGCGTCACAGGTCTCACCGTCGTAAAGGTCGGCGGCGCGGATCGGTCCGGTGCCCACGCTCCAGCTGCCGTCGGTCGCGACGGTCTGCACGGTGCCGTCGGCGAGCGTCATCTCGAGCTGCGCGAGCACCGCGGTGCGGTCGCCGTAGACGTTGCGCTGGCCGGCGAGGTTGCCGCGAAACCACCCGTCGGCGACCATCAACCCGATCGCATTGGTGCCGGCGCCGACGAGCGGCGTCACGTCGTAGGTCTGGTAGGTCACCCGGTGCGCGTAGCTGGTCCAGCCCGGCGCGAGCACGTCGTCACCCACCGCGCGCCCGTTGACCTCCGCGGTGTAGACGCCGAGCGCGGTCACGTAGAGCCGCGCCGACCGGACATCGGCCGGCAGGGTGAAGTCGCGCCGGAAGTAGGTCGCCGGCCGCTCGGCGCCGTCATCGACCCATGGGGCGGTGATGAAACGCGCGAGCCAGTCGTGGGCATCGAGCAGACCGGTTTCGAACGGAGTCGCGTCGCTCCACCCGGACTCAGAGCCGTCGGTCCCCCACACCCGCACCCGGACGCACCCGCGGTCACGCGAGCCGAGCTCCTCGCCGGGCCACGCCACGAGCACCTGGGCATCGCCTTCGATGCGGCCGGTGTCGCACCTCAAGCGACCGACCCGGTCCGTCACCTCGATGGCGTAGGCCGCCTGCCGCCACGAAGGCTGCTCCGCCGTCGTGCGCCAGGACAGCCGCGGCCGACGCGCGCCGATCCCCAACGCCGACCGGAGGTGCTCGACCTGCGGTGGGCTGACGGCGACCGGCCTCATCCCGCCTGGCTGAAGGCGTGCCGGAGGAACTCTGCGACCTCGCGCAGGTAGGCCTCGGCCACATCCGGCACGAGCACGTCGATCTCGGTCGAGCCGTGCACCTGCCCGTCCCATCGGTGCAGCGTGACCGGCACTGCCGCTTCGGCGAGCTTCGCCGCGTAGGCCTCGCCGTCGTCGCGCACCGGGTCGCACTCCGACGTCATGACCAGGGCAGGCGGCAGCGAGTGCAGGTCTGCGAGCAACGGTGAGGCAAGCGGGTCCTTCGCATCGTGGTCGCCAAGGTAGAAGTCCGCGCACTCGTAGAGGTCGGCCTTGGTCAGTCCGTAGCCCTCGGCGAACTCCTCGGCCGATCCCTGGCTCGCCGTCAGCGTGAGGTCGGTCGCCGGGATCTCCAGCACCTGGGCGACAAAGGTGACCTTCGGCTCGTCCCGGGCGAGCAGTGTCATGGCGGCCGCGAGGTTGCCGCCGGCGCTGCCGCCACCGATCGCGATGCGTTCGACGTCGATGCCGAGCTCGTCGGCGTGCGCGAACACCCAGTGCGTCGCGGCCCAGCAGTCGTTGACCGCAGCCGGGAACGGATGCTCCGGAGCCAGCCGGTAGTCGACGGACAGCACGACGCAGTCGGCAGCTTCGGCGCGGCGCCGGCAGCTCGCGTCGCTCTCGTTCACCGAGCCCATCCACCAGCCACCGCCGTGGATGAAGATGAGGGCCGGCAGCCGACCCGGTCGCGGCCGGTAGATCCGCACGAGCACGTCTGCGTCGTCGGTCACGACGTTGACGTCGCGCTCCTCGTGCAGCGCCGGGCGCGGTCGGCTGAGCAGCCCCTCCATCTCGGCAGCCCGCGCTCGCGCGGCCTCTCGACGTTCGGCCGGCGTGCCGGTGGGGTCGGGCCGATCGGGAAGCGCCGCCAGAGCCTGCGCAACACGTGGGTCAAGGGCCATCGGAGCTGTCCTCTTTCGGGTCATGATGCGCAGCGGGGGCAAGTGCGCCCAGCCACGCGAGAGATGGTTTGGGGAAACGCGCGAAGGTCAAGCGGTCGACGCTGACCAGCCCGAACGTCGGGCCGTAACTGCCCCACTCGTAGTTGTCGAGCAAGCTCCAGTGGAAGTAGCCGCGGACATCGGCGCCGTCCTGCATCGCGTCGTGGACCGAGGCGAGTGCGCCCTTCGTGTAGTCGATCCGGCGCAAGTCGTCGGCGGTGGCGATCCCGTTCTCGGTCACGATGATCGGCACGTCGACCGCGGTGCGCCGCACTTCCCGGATGGCGTCGCCGACGGCTCTTGGGTAGTACTCCCACCCGGTGAGTGTGCGCTCCACGTCGGAGCCCGGCTTGACGACCACCGGCCGGCCGTCGACGAGGCCGATCCGGGTGCGGGTGTAGGCCTGGACGCCGACCCAGTCGTCGCCCTGCGCCGCCTCGGTGAAGATGGTCTGGCGGGTGCGGGCGTAGTCCGTCGCGGCATCGTCGGCGCCGGCGTCAGCCACCACGTTGAGGCAGGCGATCGACCAGCCGACGTCGAGGGTCGAATTCCTTGCCTTCAAGGCGACTGTCGCCGCGTGATGTGCCTCGATCAGCGCATCCGTCGTCCCCGGGTCCGGCGTGATGTCGCGCAGGTCGACCGACGGCAGCCGCTGCTCCCGGATCGCGGCAAACAGCGAGACGATGTTCGGTTCGTTGATGGTGCAGACATGCTGCACACCCTCGGCGAGGATCGGTGCGGCGGCCTCGACGTAGCGGACGAACAGGTCGACCGCCGCATCTCCCACCCAGCCGCCACGCTCGGCGAACCACAGCGGGTGCGTGAAGTGGTGCAGGGTGACGAGCGGCCGCAGACCTCGCGCCAGTGCCCCTGCCACCATGCGGCGGTAGTAGTCGATGTGCGCAGCAGAGAACTCTCCGGGTGCGGGCTCGATCCGGGCCCACTCGATGCTGAACCTGTAGTCGGTGAAGCCTGCGGCGGCGAGCAGGTCCATGTCTTCGCCCCAGCGGTGGTAGCTGTCCGCCGCGTCGCCGCTCGGCTCACGGATGAGCGGATGCGCCGAGTGCTCGAACGCCCACCAGTCGCTGTTGGTGTTGTTGCCCTCGATCTGGTGGGCGGACGTGGCGGTCCCCCACAGGAAGCCGGGCGGGAAGGGCCCGCTCACGAAGGCCCGGGCTCGGCCGTGGGGGACGGCGGCAGGTCATAGATGCTGATCCGTCCCGCGCCGGGGCCGGTGCCGGCATGACCCGCCCGCGCGCGCCAGGCGACGAACGCCATCGCGTCGGCAAGAAGGAAGGCGAGGATGAACATGTCGCGGTTGCTGCGGCCGGACCGCACCGAGGTCGACGCGGCGGGCTGGGGCACGACCGGTTGCTGCGCGACGACCGGCGTGGGCACGGTGTCAGTCGGAGCCGGCTGCGCGGTGCTGCCCGGCAAGGCGGGGACCAGGACGCCTCGATCCGGTGGCGAGGAACCTGCCGTGGCACCCGTCGGCTGTGGCGTGGGGCTCGGAGTCGGCTGGTGGCCGCTCGGGTGTGGCGGGACGGCTGTCGTCCGGATGTCGGCGGACCTGACCGGCTCGAACGACGCGTCGAACGTCGGGTTCGGCGGCGCGACGGGCGCCGAGGTTGTCGTGACCGGTCCCGGCACCAGCACCAGGTCGATGGTCGAGCCCGGCGCGACGGCGCCGAGGGCAAACGTGACCGTGGTCGCTGCGGCGTTGAGGACACCCTTCACGGGGAGCTTCTTCGCGTCGAAGGCCGGGCGCGTCGACCAGCTCTGCGCGTCCCCGCCCTGCCACCGCCCGGTCGCGGGGTAGGCGTCGATGCTGAGCCCGTCGAACTGCTGGAGCTGATGAACCCGCAGGACCAGCACCGGAGCCTGCTCCCGGGTGGAGAGGGTGAACCGGATGGCTGAAACCGCGGATGGGCCCGCCGATGTCGACGACACGTAGAGCCCGCCGGCCGGCACCTGCGGCGGCGCCGGCACTCCTGCGGTGTCGGGCTGCCCCACCCACCAGTACGCCGCCTGCACACCGCCGGCCGCGTCGGCTGAGGGACCGAGCAGGAGACCCGCGAAGCCGGCGACGACGGAAGCCGCGAGAAGGCGGCTCAACCTCATCGCTTGGCCTTCGGTCGGGTCGTCGTCGCGCGCTCGCCCGACCGGAAGATGGTCGCCTCGTCGTCACCCAGGTAAGAGGCCACCACCCGCGGGTCGTTGACGACCTCGGACGCAGTTCCCTCCGCGATGACTCGACCTGTCTCGAGGGCGATCATCGTGTCGGCCAGTGCGGTGATCAGAGGCATGTCGTGCTCGATCACGAGTAGCGCGCAACCAACCTCGCGCTGGATCCGCTTCAGCACCGGCCCGAGGGCTTCCGTCTCGCGTTGCGCGATGCCGGAGCTGGGCTCGTCGAGCAGGAGCACCGACGGTCGGTGCGCAACCGCCATGCCGAGGTCGACCATCCTGCGAGTTCCCGTCGAGAGCTCGCCGACGAACTTGTTGCGGTAGGCCTCGAGCCCGAGCAGCTCTACCAGCTCGTGCACTCGCCAGGCTGCCTTGGCCTCGCTGTCGAAGACGGCCGGCAGGCCCAACGCACACGCGAACGTGTCGCGCACCTCGAGGTGGCGTTCCAGCGCGAGTGCGAGGTTTTCCACCACCGTGAGCGAAGGGAAGATCCGCGCGTCCTGGAACGATCGTCCGAGGCCGTGCCGCGCCCG
>JAVEEE010000296.1 GCA_030840615.1 Frankiaceae bacterium
GGACGCCGGCGTCGAGACCCTCGTGTTCGACCCGGCCGGCTTCGACGAGCGCGCCGCCGAGCTGCGCGACAGGGTGCCCGGTCTCAAGACCCTGCTGTCGTTGGGGCCGTCGGAGGTCGGCACCGACCTCATCGCTCTCGCGAAGACGTTCGGGGCCAAGCGCCTGCAGGCGCCGGTCGTCGACCCCGAGGAGGTGACGGGCCTCACCTACACCGGCGGCACCACGGGCAAGTCCAAGGGCGTGATGCAGACCTACCGGTCCGGCGCGACGCTGACACAGATCCAGCTCGCCGAGTGGGAGTGGCCCGAGGACACTCGCTTCCTCATCTCGACGCCCCTGTCGCACGCAGGTGCGGCGTTCTTCGTGCCGACACTTCTGCGCGGCGGCTGCATCGTCGTGTTGCCCGGCTTCGAGCCGACGGCGGTCCTCGAGGCGATCCAGAAGTACAAGATCACCGCGACGATGCTCGTGCCGACGATGCTCTACATCCTCCTCGACCACCCGAAGATCGACGACTACGACCTGTCGAGCCTCGAGACCGTCTACTACGGCGCGGCGGCGATGTCGCCGACCCGGCTCAAGGAGGCGATCGAGAAGCTCGGGCCGATCTTCTTCCAGTTCTTCGGTCAGTCGGAGTGCGGCATGACGATCAGCGTGCTGAAGAAGGGCGAGCACGACACGAACGACCTTGCCCGGCTCGCGACGTGCGGTCGCCCGGTGCCCTGGCTGAAGGTGGCGCTGCTCGACGATGATCTGTCCGAGGTGGCGGACGGCGACCCCGGCGAGATCTGCGTGCGCGGACCGCTGGTCATGAAGGGCTACTGGAACAAGCCGGAGCAGACCGAAGAAGCGCTGAAGGGTGGCTGGCTGCACACCGGCGACATCGCCCGCAAGGACCCGCAGGGTTTTCTCACGATCGTCGACCGCAAGAAGGACATGATCGTCTCGGGTGGCTTCAACGTCTTCCCGCGCGAGGTCGAGGACGTCATCAGCACTCACCCGGCCGTCGCGCAGGTCGCTGTCATCGGCGTACCCGACGAGAAGTGGGGCGAGGCGGTCAAGGCCGTCGTCGTCCTCCGCGCAGACGTGACCGTGGAGGCCGACGAGCTGATCGCCCTCGTCAAGGAACGCAAGGGCGCGGTCCACCAGCCGAAGTCGGTCGACTTCGTCGAGTCGATCCCGCTGTCGGCGCTCGGCAAGCCGGACAAGAAGACGTTGCGCGCGCAGTATTGGTCCGGTTCCGATCGCCTGGTCAACTAGCCGCCTTGCTCGGTGCGCAGATGGTGGGAAAGGTCGCCGACGTGGTCGACGGCATAGCACCGCTGGGCGAAGTGCCAGGTCCCGTCGCCGTCCCGCGCGAAGGTGTCCGCATAACGGCCGGTCACGATCGGCTGCAACGGCAGGTCGTCGGTGCCTTGGAAGACGACGTACGACGACGAGCAGGTCGCGGTGCCGGCTTGCTCGTCGACCTCGATGACGGGGTTGGCGGTGACATGCCTCGTGCGCGGCGAGCCGTCATGCTCCGTGGTGCCGTAGCGGATCGTCTGCGCGTCCCACATCCGCTGCACTTCGTCGGCGCCCGTCGCGAAAACCATGCCGTGCTCGTCGGCGAGGGTTGCCCCGGCGAACAGCGCCGCGAGGCCGGCGAAGTCACCCGCATCCATGAGCGCGCAATAGCTGCCGAGCAGGTTGCGGATCTCCTCGTGCGCATCGCTCATGAGCGGCAGCCTTGCACGCAGGAGCTGGGCACATGAGCCCGCTGTCCTACGAACTGACACAGGAGGACGTGCTCGGCGCCCCCATGACGGTCTTCGCCAAGAGGCACTCGTCGCTCCGTGCGTTGCTCGAGGCGTCCGCGGAGTTCGGTGCCCGGGACTACATCGTCGACGGGGATCGGGCGATCAGCTACGCCGATCATCATGCGGCGGTCGGTCCGGTCGCGACGTGGCTGGCTGAGCAGGGCGTGCGGAAGGGCGACCGGGTCGCGATTCTCGGCTGGAACTCGATCGAGTGGGTGGTCGCGTTCTGGGCGACGGTGTCGCTGGGTGCCATCGCTGTCGGGCTGAACGCGTGGTGGTCGCCGGCCGAGATCAGCCAGGCGCTTGCCGACTGCGAGCCGGTGCTCGTCCTCGACGACATGTCGGTGATCGCGGCTCACATGGACGGGTCGGCTGGCCGGCTGCCCGACGTGCCGATCGACGAGGACGACCCGGCGGTCATCCTCTACACCAGCGGGACGAGCGGCCGGGCCAAGGGCGCCGTGCATTCGCACCGCAACATTGTTTGCCTCGTGCAGACGCAGCAACACCTGATCAACCAGCGACTGGCCGGCCTGCCATCTGGCCAGCAGAGCACTTTGCCACCGGCCCGCATCCTCAACAGCACGCCGTTGTTTCATGTGGCCGGCCTGCACAACGGTGTCGTCGCTGGGATGGGCGTCGGTTCGGCGACGGTTTGGCAACCAGGCCGATTCGATGCGGAGAAGACCCTGCGGCTGCTCGAGTCCGGGCGCTGCACGTCCTGGTCGACCATGCCGACGACGCTCTGGCGTGTCCTCCATCACCCGGTGGCGCATGAGATCGACACGAGTGCCTTGCAGCACATCGGTGGTGGTGGCGCCGCGTGGTCGCCCGCCCTGCAGCGGCTGATCCGTGAGGTGTTCGGGCCGCAGGTGACCTGGGGAATCGGCTATGGCCAGACCGAGTGCACCGCGCTCGCGACGTCGGCGTCGTTCGCGGAACTGCAGGACAACCCAACGACCGTCGGGCGCCCGGTTGCCACGGTCGAAGTCGGGGTCGACAGGAGTGGCGAGATCCTCGTGTGCGGGCCGATGGTGATGCTCGGCTACTGGCGCAACGACGCCGCGACCCGGGCGGTCATCGACGACGACCGGTGGCTGCACACCGGCGATCTCGGCGAGATCCGCAATGGCTTGCTCTACCTGTCCACTCGCCGCACCGACCTCATCCTGCGGGGTGCGGAGAACGTCTACCCGGCGGAGATCGAGAACTGCCTGGAGGAGCATCCGGCGGTCGACGAGGTCGCGGTCGTCGGCCTACCGGACGACGAGTTCGGTCAGCACGTCGCTGCGGTCGTCGTCCCCGCCGCCGGTGCGCAGCTCGACGAGGCGGAGCTCGCCGCATTCGTGAAGGAACGTCTCGCCTACTACAAGGTTCCGTCCAGATGGTTCTTCCAGGACGCACCACTACCGCGAACGGCGACCGGCAAGGTCGTGCGCGGAGACGTTGTCACTCAGCTCGGGGAGATCTGATGAGCCTGCCTGCCAACTACCCGCTCGAGGCGTTCGGCGTCGAGGACTACCCGATGAAGGTCGGCTCGATGCTGCTCACTCTCGTCGATCCGCACAAGGGGTTCGAGTCGGCGTACAACCGGTGGTACGAGCGCGACCACTACATCGCCGGCTGTCTCATCGGCCCGTACAACTTCGCTGGGTCGCGCTGGGTCGCAACCCGCGAGATGAAGGACCTGCGCTGGGGCGCTGTCCCCGCCGGCTCCGCCTCCCCGACCGCCAACCAGGTCGCGGATCCGATCGATGCCGGCTCTTACGTTGCCATCTATTGGATTCAGGAGGGCCACCACGGCGACTGGGACAAGTGGGCGCTCGACCAGGTCGGCTGGCTCTACTCCAACGGCCGGGGCTTCGCCGAGCGCTCGCACGTGCACACGGTGACGTTCGACTACGTCGGCACGGCCTATCGTGACGCCGACCCCGTCCCGGTGGAGCTCGCGCTCGACCATCACTACGACGCGATCGTCGGGGTGTGGCTCGACGGCAGCCAGGGCGACGCCGCGGCGTTGCAAGAGCGGCTGGCCGGCCCGCTGAAGGAGCTTCTCGACGGCTCGTCCGTCGAGATCGCATCCGGCTGGACGCCACGGCCCGAGTTCCGCAACTCGCGTGACGGCGCACCGATGTCGCTGGGCTCACCCGGCGGGCAGGAGAACAGGCTGTGCCAGCTGTTCTTCGTCAGCGGAGACGTCCGCGAGTCGCTGCCGCGGTTCCGCGACTACACCGACCGGCTTGCCGCCGACGGCATTGCCAAGACGCTGCTCGTCGCACCCTTTTTGCGCACCAACGTCGGCACCGAGCAGTACGTCGACCAGTTGTGGTGACAGTCTCGTCCTCCGGCCGGTCGGTCGTCATCACCGGTGCGGCGGGCGGATTGGGTGGCGCGACGTTGCGTCGCCTCGCGAACCACGGCTGGACGGTCTATGCCGCTGACCTCGACTCGGCGGCGCTGCAGGCGCTCGCCTCCGAGCAAGTCGTGCCGATCGCCGTCGACGTCACCGACGAGGTCAGCGTCACGAACCTCGCCGAACGGGTGACAGCCGAGACCGATCAGCTGACGGCTGTCATCAACTTCGCCGGCGTCGTCGGCGTCGGTCCGCTGGTGGAGATCGAGCCGGCCGACTTCCGCCGGGTGCTCGACGTCAACGTCGTCGGCAGCTTCCTCGTCAACCGCGCGCTGTTCCCGTTGTTGCACCGCGCGTCGGTCGCCGGCAGCGGTGGACGGATCGTGCTGTTGTCGTCGGAGACCGGATGGCAGACGGCTATGCCGTTCAACGGGCCCTACGCCATCTCGAAGCACGCGATCGAGGCCTACGGCGACTCGCTGCGGCGCGAGCTGATGATCCTCGGCGTGGACGTCGTGAAGATCCAGCCGGGCGCATTCAAGACCGGCATGGTGGAGTCGATCATGGGCCGGTTCGAGCGTCTCGCGGATGCCTCGACCTACTACCCACGCGTGCTCCGGCTGGCGCAGAAGCGCGTCCCGCAGGAGGAGCGTCGTGCCGGCGATCCGGCCGATCTCGCTGCGCTCATCGAGAAGGTGCTCACGGCGCGACGGCCGCGGCCGGCGTACCGCATCCACACCAACCCTCAGGCCGCCGCACTCTCTGCGCTGCCCGGTCGCGTCGTCGACCGCTTGCTCCTCACGGCGTTCAGACACTCTGCGTGAGCACGGAACGCCCGAAAAGCGTTTCAACTTGCCAGAAACGGGCAATTCCCTCACACTGCGTGAACAACCAGACCCGTACGGGGGCGTGATGGAAGACGATCAGGCAGCGACCGCGTTCGTCGAGATCTGCGCCCGGCTCGACCGGCTGATTGCCGCCCAGGAGCTCACCAACTCAGTGCTGCTGCGCCTCGCCGCGACCTATGCCAAGCCGCAGCCGGACGTGCTTGCGGTGGAGACCGTGGAAGAGGAGCTTCCGAGCGCCGCCGTCTATCCCGTCTCCGGAATCCCGCGCGGCCTCGGCAGCCTGATCCCTCGCAACTGAGAGCCGGACCATCAGCCCGTGGGCCGTCGGCGCGCGGTGACGAAACCGCTCGTCGTGCCCTCCGCCACGCTGTGTCCGTAGTCGGCAGCCACTGACCGGAGGTCGCGCGACTGCGTCTCCCAGCCTTTCGCCTCGAGGAATGCCATGGTCTCGTCGCCGAGTCCGCCCTGCCACAACGACGTCGCCTCGGTGGCTCCTGCCTGCGACGTCGCGGTGGCGAGCTGGGCCACGCTGCGGCCCTGTTCACACGACAGCCGGCTGCCGGGAGCGGCCAGTGCACTCACCTCCGTGAGCAGCCGGCCGGCGTCGGTGGCGGTGAGGTAGACCAGCAGTCCCTCCACCAGCCACGCCGCGGGACGGTCCGGGCGGAAGCCCGCTCTCGCCAGGCTCGCGGGCCAGTCCCCGGTCAGATCTGCCCCGATGGCCGTGCGGTCACAGCGCGATTGCGCGTCCTGATCGGTGAGCACGCGATCCTTGAACGCGAGTACGTCGGGCAGGTCGATCTCGAACAGCCGGACGCCGGCCGGCCAGTCGAGCCTGAACGCGCGGGTGTCGAGCCCGGCGGCGAGAAGCACGACCTGTCGACAACCCGCGTGCGTCGCGGCGCGCAGGTAGTCGTCGTAGAACCGCGTGCGGATGATGACGTGCACGACAAGCGCGGCGACCACAGCTCGTCGCGCGTCGGAGCGCTCGGCCTCCTCGGCGTAGGCCTGCG
>JAVEEE010000349.1 GCA_030840615.1 Frankiaceae bacterium
CTGCTGGTGGCGGGTGATGGGTTCGAACCATCGTAGGCTGAGCCGGCGGATTTACAGTCCGCTCCCTTTGACCACTCGGGCAACCCGCCTGGATTGCGCGCTCGACAGAATAGCGGAGGCGCGGGGATGGCTGACTCCTCATTTGACGTGGTGAGCAAGGTCGACCGGCAGGAGGTCGACAACGCCATCAACCAAGCGGCCAAAGAGGTCGGGCAGCGCTTCGACTTCAAGAACACCGGCGCGTCGATCGCCTGGAGCGGCGAGAACGGCGTCGAGATCAAGGCCAACAGCGACGACCGGGTGAAGGCCGTTCTCGACGTCTTCAAGGAGCGACTGATCAAGCGCAGCGTGTCGCTCAAGGCTCTCGACCACGGCGACCCGCAACCCGCCGGCGGTAGCACCTCACGGCTTCTCGTCACCATCCGGCAGGGCATCGACGACGAGAAGGCACGCGCAATCGTCAAGCGCATCAAGGCCGATGGCCCCAAGGGCGTCCAGTCGGCGGTGCAGGGCGACACGGTGCGGGTCTCGTCGAAGAAGCGCGACGACCTGCAGACCGTCATCGCCTTGTTGCGCGACACCGATTTCGGGATCCCGCTGCAGTTCCAGAACTACCGCTAGACCTCCGCTTGACGACTACATACTCGGTATGCATACTGCGTATGTACTCGTCGAGGAGGTGCGGCAATGTCGGTCAAGCTGGGACTGCTCGCGCTCCTCGACGAGCAGCCGATGTACGGCTACCAGCTGCACACGACGTTCAAGGAGCGCACCGGCGACACCTGGCCGCTGAACATCGGGCAGGTCTACACGACGCTCGCCCGGCTCGAACGCGACGGCCTCGTCGAGGCAGCCGGTGACGACGGTGACGGTCACCAGATCTATGCCCTGACCGACACGGGCCGGGCCGAGCTGTCGCAGTGGTTCGCCACTCCGGTTGCCCGATCCGACCGCCCGCGCGACGAGCTCGCGATCAAGCTGTCCGTTGCCTTGACGGTGTCCGGGGTCGACGTGCGCGAGGTGCTGCAGACCCAGCGCACCGCCACCTTGCGTGACCTGCAGGACCTGACCCGGCAGAAGGCCGCAGTCGACGAGGGTGACCTCGCCTGGCTGCTGGCACTCGACTCACTGATCTTCCAGGCAGAGGCCGAGGCCCGCTGGCTGGACAGCTGCGAAGAGCGGTTGCTCAAGAAAGAGGTACGCCGATGACCCTGCTCGAGCTCCGGCACGTAAGCCGGATCCACGGCTCCGGGGCCAGTGCCGTGACGGCGCTCAACGACGTCTCGTTCGCCGTCCAGCCCGGCGAGCTCGTGGCCGTCATGGGCCCGAGCGGCTCCGGCAAGTCGACGCTGCTCAACCTCGCCGGCGGCCTGGACACACCCACCAACGGCGACGTGCTCGTGGAGGGCGTGTCGCTCGGCGAGCTGAGCAGCCGCGCGCTGGCCGCCGTACGTCGACGGAGCGTCGGCTACGTCTTCCAGGACCTCAACCTGCTGCCCGCACTCACCGCGGCCGAGAACGTCTCGCTCCCCCGTGAGCTCGACGGCGTACCGCTTCGGCGGGCCCGCACAGAGGCTCTGGCGACGTTGGAACGGTTCGGCTTGAGCGACGTCGCCGACCGCTTCCCCGACGACCTGTCCGGCGGGCAGCAACAACGGGTCGCGATCGCTCGGGCCTTCATCGGCGAACGCCGGTTGTTGCTGGCCGACGAGCCGACCGGTGCGCTCGACACGACGACCGGCGAGTCGGTCCTACGCCTGCTGCGCGAACAGTGCGCGGCCGGCGCCGGCGGCGTGCTGGTCACTCACGAGGCACGGCACGCCGCCTGGGCCGACCGGATCGTGTTTCTGCGTGACGGTCGCGTCGTCGACGAGACCGGCGAGGCCCGGCGTCCCAACGGCGACGCGATCGCGACGGGCGGCCGGTCGTGACCGCGCGGTGGGCGGCGACCTACCGCCTGTCGTGGCGCCTCGTCCGTCGCGCGCCCGGGCGCTCGGTGCTGATCGCCGCTCTCGTCGCGATCCCGGTGCTGGCCGGCGCTTTCGCGGCGGTGACGATCCGCACGGCGCACCTGTCGCCCGACGAGGCGGCGAGCCGTCAGCTCGGGCGGGCCGACGCCATCGCCGTCGTCACCACAGCGAAGTCACTCACCGGAGACGTTGCGGTCGGGCGCAGCAACAGCAGCGGCGAGACGATCAGCAACATCCCGTACGACGACAGCAACCGGCCGCGCACCGGCACCTCGTGGACACGTCGGCTGCCTCCCGGCACGCGGGTCACGCCGGATGAGTGGGCGCGCAACGCCCGCGTCACCGTCGGCGACCGCGCAGAGGAGGTTCAGGGCATCGTTCTCGACCTCGCCGACCCGATGACCCGGGGCATCTACACCCTCCGCGCCGGCCGAGCGCCCGCGGTGGGAGAAGCAGCCCTCACCACCAAGCTCGCCGATCGCCTCCACGTCGGAGTCGGCGCGACCGTCGACCTCGACGGGCACTCCGTCCGCCTCGCCGCGATCGTCGAGAACCCCAACAGTCTCACCGCGGAAGACGTGGTGGCCTCAGCCGCGACGTACGGCGGGCTGTTCACCCATGCACCCATCGGGTGGTACGGCAACGTCGGCTACTGGTTGGTCGACACCCCCGCAACCGCGCCCGACGTGCACGACGCGCTGTTGGCCGACGGTGTCGTCTACGCGACCCGCGATCAGTGGGCGCATCCTGGCCCGGCGCTCGTCTCGGACAGCCGGGTCGACGCGCAGGTGCTCATCGTGCTCGGCACCGTCGCCGGCTTCGGCCTGCTCGAGATCCTGCTGCTCGCCGGCGCGGCCTTCGCGGTCGGCACCCGCCGGCAGACACACGAGCTCGGGCTGCTCGCCGCTGCCGGCGGTGACGACTCCGACATCCGACGCAGCGTGCTCGCTCAGGGCGTGCTGCTGGGCCTGGGCGGAGCGCTCGTCGGTGTGGCCGGCGGTGTGCTCACCGTCTTCCTCCTGCGCCCCGAGCTCGAGATCTTCGCCGACCAGCGCTTCGGTGCGCTCGACGTCGGTCTCCCCGACCTGGTCGCGGTGGTGGTGCTCGGTGTCGTGGCCGGTGTCCTCGCCGCGGTGGTGCCCGCCCGGGCCGCGGCCCGCCGCCAGGTGCTGCACCTGCTGCGCGAGCGCTACGACGCCGACGGCGTGCGGACGAGACTGCCGCGCTGGTCGATGGCCGCGATCGTCGGCGGCATCGTGCTGACCATCGTCGCGGCCTATCGCTGGCACAGCGGTTACGGCGGTCTCACCAACAGCTCTGTTAGCGCCGGGTCACCGGGCGCGATCGCCGACGGGCTCGTCACCGTACTGCGGGAGAACCGGTGGCCCGCGGTGCTGTGGCTCGGCTCGGCGCTCACACTCGCCGGGCTCGTCCGGGCCTGCCCACCGATCGTCTCCGGGCTCGCCACGTTGAGCGGTCGGCTGCCGCTGGGCGCACGGCTCGCGCTGCGCGACGCCGGCCGGCACCGGCACCGCACCGCACCGGCCGTGGCCGCGGTGATGACGGTCGTGGCGGGCGCAGTGCTCGTGCTGTTGGTGGTGTCCAGCAGCGACCTTCGCGACAAGCGCAACTTCCGGCCCGCCGCGCCCGTCGGCACCTTGTCATTGCAGGTGTACGACGAGCGTCCCGGCACTGCGGACACGAGGCTGCTCACCGCCGCCGCAACGCGCACCGCGGCCATGGTCGGCGGCGGCAGCCACGTCGTCATGGGCAGCGGCCAGTTCCGCGAGGCGCTGTTGACGGTGCAGGACCCCACCTGCACGTCGCCCGAGACGGACGACACCGCGACATGCCAGTTCCACACGGTCGGAGTCGCGACCGCCGACGCGCTGCACCTCATCGTCGGAGGCCCGACCCCGGCGGCGGACCGCGCGCTTGCGACCGGCGGCGCAGTCGTGCTGGACCGGGCGCTCGCATCGCAAGGCACCGTTCGGATCAACACGGGTCACCCCGGTCGCCGTCACGCCCACGACGCCACGCTTCCGGCCGTGGTGATCCCCGACGTCCCGTCGTACGGCCTCCTCCCGCAGGTCTACGTCTCTCCCGCGACCGCGACGGCGCACGGCTGGCGGGCGCACGGCGACGTCGCTCTCGTCAGGCCGGCACAGCTGCCGTCGCCCGATCAGGTCACGCGGATCCAGCACGCGCTCGGCGACGCCGTGACCATCAATGCAGAGCGCGGGTTCCAGTCGCGGTACTCGGTCGCATTGCTCGCCATGCTTGGTGCGGCGGCGATCGCGACGCTCGCGGGCACGTCGATCGCGGTCGCACTCGCCATGGCCGAGTCCCGTGCCGATATGGCCACGCTCGCCGCAGTCGGCGCCTCGCCGGGCCGGCGCCGTGTGCATGCCATGGGCCAGGCAGCCGTTGTCGCCGGCCTCGGCACCGGCCTCGGCGTGGCGCTCGGCGCCCTCGTCGGCCTCGCCACGCTGGGTGGCAGCGCCTTGTATCCGACCAGCACGCCGTATCGCTGGCTCTCGGGGATCCTCGTGGTCGCGCCGGCGCTCGCCATCGTGGTCGCCGGCGTCTTTACCCGGTCGCGCGTGACGCTGACGCGCCGGATCGCGTGACGTCGCTCAGAGCCAGTCGCGGCGCTTGAACGTGACGTAGAGGAAGCCGACGCCGAGCACCATCAGCACGATCGCGACGATGCCGCCGGCCAGTGTGTTCGCACCGGGGAACAGACGGACGTTCATGCCGTAGTAGCCGGTGATGATCGTCGGCAAGGCAGCGATGGCGGCCCACGACGTGATGGCCTTCACGATCTCGTTGAGCTTGTTGCCCTGGATCGTCAGGTAGGTCTCGAGAATGGTCGAGACGAGATCACGCAGCGAGTCGGTCCAGTCGGCTGCGCGCAGCACGTGGTCGTAGACGTCCTGGTAATAAGGCATCAAGGTCTCGTCGACGAGGTCCATCTCGCGGCGCATCAAGGCGCTGACGACTTCGCGGGTGGGCAGCACGACGCGGCGCAGGACGACAAGTGACTTGCGTAGCTCGAAGGACCGGCGTTGCACCTCCGACCCGTGCGGCTTGTCGTCGAACAAGATGTCCTCGAGGCCCTCGATCTCGTCATCGAGCAGCTGCACCGCGTCGAAGTGACCGTCGACGACCACGTCCAACAGCCCCCACAGCAGGAACCCCGAGCCGTGCTTCGCCAGGTGATGGGCGCCGTCCCAGCGCTGGACGACCTCCTCGATCGGGAAGTGCCGATCCTGGCGGACCGTGATCAGGTAACGCGGCGACACGAAGACGGCGAGCTCCGAGCTCGTGAGAGCGCCGGAGGCCTGGTCGAGCTCGACGTCGTAGAGCGAGATGAACAGATGGTCGGAGTAGTGGTCGAGCTTTGGCCGCTGCCGGCCCTGCAGCGCGTCCTCGACCGCCAGCGGGTTGAGGGCGAACTCCTCCGCGATCAGCGCGAACTCGTTCTCCTTGGGCTCGCAGACATCGAGCCACACCACGTTCTCGCTGTCACCCAGGTAGTCGGAGATCTTCTTCGGGTCGAAGTCCTCCGCGGAGCAGACGCCGTCGCGATACACCCGGGTCCGGATCATGAGTGCACCGTACGGCGTCCGTGAGATGTCACGGGTGTGCCGCGTTCGTCACGCCGACGGCGTGGCGGGCGAAGTCGAAGACCGGCTGCGGATAGACCGACAGCCCCAGCGTCGCCGCCAAGCTGATCGACACTCCCGCCGTGACGGTCGGTGACCGGCGCGCCGCAACTGTCGGCGCGCGGACGGGTTCCTCGTCGTCGGCTCCCGCGAACATCAGCGCGGCCACGCGCAGGTAGTAGGCAAGCCCGATGACGGCGTTGACGGCTGCGACGACCGCGAGCCAGGTGACGTGCCCATGGACGGCCTCGCGGAGGACGACGACCTTGGCGAACAACCCGGCGACACCCGGTGGCAGGCCAGCCAGCGCTGTGAGGAAGAGCGCGAACACGATGGCCAGCAGCGGCGACCGCCGGACCAGACCGCGGAGGTCCGTGATGGCACCTCGTGGCTCGCGCCGCATCACCGCGATCGCGCACGCGAACGCGCCGAGATTCATCGCGACGTAGATGGCCAGGTAGATCAACAGCGCCTCGCCCGCGGACTTCAGCTCCGGGATGTCGCGGCCGGCGCTGGTCGCGGCGACGCCGAGCGGCACCAGCATGTAGCCAGCTTGCGCGACCGTCGACCAGGCGAGCAGGCGAACGAGGTGCCACTGCCGCAGCGCGACCAGGTTGCCGACCGTCATGGTGACCGCAGCGAGGACAGCGACCACCGGCCCCCACACGTCGGCGTAAGGCCCGAAAGCGTCGAACAGCAGCACCAGCAACCCGGCGAAACCGGCCGCCTTCGACGCCGTGGACAGGAACGCCGCCACCGGCACCGGAGCACCCTGGTAGGTGTCCGGCGTCCAGAAGTGGAACGGCACCGCCGACACCTTGAACGCGAAGCCGACGACGACGAGCACGACAGCGGCAGCGGCCAACGACGACTTCGGGCCTCCGGCGACGTGGACGCCGTCCAGCGCCGATCGGATGCCGTCGACCTGCAGCGTGCCGGTCACGCCGTAGGTCAGCGCCATGCCGTAGACGGTCAGGCCGGTCGAGACCACCGAGAAGAGGAAGAACTTCAGCGCAGCCTCGCTGGCCCGCGCATCGCCGCGACGCAACCCCACCAGCACGAACGCCGGCAGCGAGACGACCTCCAACGCGACCAGCAAGGTGATCAGGTCGCGCCCGGCGGCGAGCACGAGCATGCCCGTCGCTGACGACAACAGCAGGAAGTGGAACTCACCGGTCGGCAGGCTCTCCTCGGCGATCGCACTGCGCGACAGCAGCAGGACCACGACCAGGACGATCAGGAACAACAGCTGGAAGAACATCGTGAAGTCGTCGGTGACGTAGGCGCAGCCGGCGTGCGGGTAGCAGAAGGTGCCACGGGCATTGTCGGTGGCCAGCCAGCCGGTGAATCCCAGCGCGCCGAGCGTTCCGGCCAGTGCAATCCAC
This sequence comes from Frankiaceae bacterium, assembly GCA_030840615.1. Lineage (GTDB taxonomy): Bacteria > Actinomycetota > Actinomycetes > JAFAQI01 > JAFAQI01 > JAFAQI01. The sequence continues at coordinate 7,024 of JAVEEE010000349.1, forward strand.
GTCGCTGCCCCCCGTCGCGACGGCGGCAGGAACAGGTCGAGCAACAGGACGACGACCGCGGTGAGTCCCAGCACGACGGGCGGTCCGATCGCGGCATAGTCGATGCTCTGGATGACGCTCATCGGAAGAGTCCCGTCACAGCGGCGTCGCTGATGCCGAGGACCAGCCGCGGCCACAGCCCGATCGCGAGAGCGAGCAGCGTGAGCGGGATCCAGGCGGCCAGGTCGGCGGCGACGGCGTCGGGGAGCGGCGCGTCACGCCAGCGACCGACCACCACGCCGAACGTCACCCGGCGGAGCATGGCGAGGAAGTAGACCGCGGTGAGCACCGTGCCGAGTCCGGCCACGGCCATGAGGACGACGAAGAAGGGCCGGGACAACGCAGCCGCGGGCGAGTAGGCACCGAGCATCGCGAGCATCTCGCCCCAGAACCCGGCAAGGCCGGGCAGACCCAGGCTGGCGATGGCGGCGAAGAGCGTCAACCCGCCGAGGACCGGCACTTTGGCGAGCAGGCCGCCGCCCAGCTCTTCGATGTCGCTGGTGTGGAAGCGGTCCTTGACTCCGCCGACCAGGAAGAAGAGCAGCCCGGTGATGACGCCATGCGCGATGTTGCCGATCAGCGCTCCCTGGATGCCGATCGGCGTCAACGTCGCTATGCCGAGAAGCACGAAACCCATGTGGCCGACGCTGGAGAACGCGATGAGCCGCTTGAGGTCGCCATGGCGCGACCGCGCGACACCGAGACAGGCGAGAGCGGCGTAGACGATGCCGATGACCGCGAGCACGCCCATGGCCGGCGCCGCGCGCCGCGCGCCGTCCGGCACGTCGGCGATCGCGACGCGCACCAGCCCGTAGGTCCCCATCTTGAGCAGCACACCGGCGAGCAGCACCGAGCCGACGGTGGGTGCCTCGGTGTGCGCGTCGGGGAGCCACGTGTGTAGCGGCCACATCGGGCTCTTCACGCCGAATCCCACGAGGAGCAGAACGAACGCGAGCAGCTGAGTGCCGGCACCGATGCCGCGGCCGTGCCGGTCGGCGAGCGCAACCATGTCGAACGTCCCGGCGGCGGCGTAGATGACGAGGAAGCCGACCAGCATCAGCGCCGAGCCCAGCAACGTGAAGAGGATGAACTTGGTCGCCGCCGGGCCCCGGCCCGGTCCACCCCACGCAGCGATGAGGAAGTACATGGGGATCAGCACGACCTCGAAGAAAAGGAAGAACAAAACGAGGTCGGCGGCAACGAACGTACCGAGCACCCCCACCTCGAGCAGCAGCACGAGCGCGAGCAGCTGGCGGACCCGGCCCGGCTCGGGCACAGATCCGCAAGTCCAGACAGCGCACAGCAGCGTCAGCAGCGCGGTCAGCGCGACGAGGGGAAGGCTGATGCCGTCGACACCGAGGTGGAACCGCACGTCGATGGCCGGGAGCCAGCGCGCGTCGACCGTGTCCTGCAGCCGAGCGGCAGCGCCGTAGTCGAAGCGCGTCGCCGCGACGACGGCGACGAGGAACGTAGCCCCCGTCGCGACAACGCCAAGTGCCTTCGCGGCACGGTCGCTCAGCGGTACGACGGCGAGGGCGGCCGCACCAGTCGTCGGCACGCCGAGCAACAGCGGCAGCGTTGCGCTCACGCAGCGACCGCCACCGAGACGGAGATGACCACGATGAGGACGCCGATGACCAGCGCACTCAGGTAGGCCTGCACGTTGCCGTTCTGCAGCAGCCGCAAGCCGCCACCCGCCAGCGAGGCCGTCCGCCCGGTGCCGACAACGGTCGCGTCCAGACCGCGTCGATCGATTTCGACGACGGCAGCTGCCAGCGCGTGCACAGGGCGGATGAGGACGGCGGAGTAGGCCTCGTCGACCCAGAACGCCCGCCGCAACGGCAGCGCCGCACGGCCGAGGGCGTCGATGGGGTCGGTCGCAGGCTGCCGCCGGTGCTGCCAGGCGAGCAGGCCCACTGCGAGCAACGCCACCGCTGAGGTGAGCAGCACGCCTCCGATGCCGACGTGCAGCGGCTCCGACCCGGCGGGCACCCCGAACCAGCTGCGCACGCCGTACGACGAAGGAAGCACCGGCGCGCCGAGCAGCACCGCGAAGCCGGCGAGCAACACCAACGGCCCTGTCATCACCAGCGGCGCCTCGTGCAGCCGCGCGTGTCCGCGGTAGGAGCCCAGGAACGTCCGGAGCACCAGCCGGGTGACGTAGGCCGCTGTCACGAAGACGGTCACGAGCCCGACGACGTAGACCGAGGTCCCGAGACCGCCGCCATGCTCGCGGGCAGCCGCCAGGATGCCGTCCTTGCTGAACGCGCCTGCGAACGGCGGGATGCCGGCGAGCGCGCCGGCTCCGACCAGCGCGGTGCCGAACGTCAGCGGCATCCGGCGCCACAACCCGCCCATCTCGCTCATGAGGTTGGTGCCGACGGTGCGCAACACCGAGCCGGCAGCCAGGAACAACAGCGCCTTGAACGCCGCATGCGTCAGCAGGTGCCAGACACTTGCGGTCCAGCCGCCGACCGCGAGACCCGCCGCCATGTAGGCGAGCTGGCTGACCGTCGACCAGGCGAGCACGCGTTTGAGGTCGTCCTCAGCGAATGCGGCCAGCGCTGCGCCCAGCATCGTGATGCACGCGATGATGCCGAGCACGGTGAGGGCGACCGGCGCGGCCAGGAACACGGGGTAGAGCCGGGCGACCACGTAGATGCCGGCCGCAACCATCGTCGCGGCGTGGATGAGCGCGCTGACCGGCGTCGGGCCCGCCATGGCATCGGGAAGCCAGACGTGCAAGGGGAACTGCGCGCTCTTGCCGACGACACCGCACAGCAGCAGCAGCGCACCGGCGACGACAGTCGTGTGCGGCATGCTGCCGGCGCCAGCCGTCACGGCGCTGACGTCGAAGCTGCCTGCACCGACACCGAGGACGAAGATGCCGAAGAGAAAGCCGGTGTCACCGATGCGGGTCGTGACGAACGCCTTGACGGCGGCTGCCCGGGCGCCTTCGGTCTGCCAGTAGTGGCCGACCAACAGGTAGGAGCACAGGCCCATGACCTCCCAGCCGATGAGCAGCTCGAACAGGTCGCTGGCCACGACGACCAGAAGCATCGCGGAGGTGAACAGCGAGATCTCGGCGGCGTAAGTCGAGTAGCGCGGGTCGCCGGCCATGTAGGCCGTGGAGTAGACCTGCACCAGCAGTGCGACGACGCAGACCATGACCGCGACGACCGCCGCCAGCCCGTCGACCCGGGTGCCGACGTTGAGGCCGATGCCACCGATCGGTGTCCAGGCACGGGCGCTCTCGTGCACCCGGGCCGGATCGCCCTCGACCGCCACCACGAGAGCCACTGCAACGACGAGCGCTCCCGCGCTGCCGACGATCGCCACGACCGCCGGACCACCCGGCACCAGCCGCCAGCCGACGAGCCCGAGCGCAGCGGCAACCGCCGGAAGCGCCGGCAGCAACCACGCCCACTCCGTCACGGCGCCGAGTCCGAAGCGACGGTGTCTGCCCTGGCAGGTGGGTCCCGGTCGGCCAGCTGCGTGAGCGCGTCGACGGCGACCGTGTCACGGAGGCGGAAGACGGCGAGCACGATGGCCAGCCCGACCCCGACCTCCGCCGCGGCGACGACCACGACGAAGAGCGCGAACACCTGACCGCCGTGCAGGTTGTCCTTGAACCACGCGTCGAAGGCCACCAGGTCGAGGTTCGCCGCATTGAGCATGAGCTCGACGGCCATCAGCACGGCCACGGCGTTGCGCCGGGCCAGCACGCCGTAGACCCCGGTGCCGAACAGCAGCGCGGAGAGGCCCACCGCGAGTGAGAGGTGCATCAGGCCCGGTCCGCCTGCTCGGCGTCGCTGACCTCGCGGCGGGTCAGCACGATGGCCCCGACCAGTGCCGCGAGCAGCAGCACGCTGGCGATCTCGAAAGGCAGGACGAAGAAGCGGAAGACGGCCGCGCCGATCACCCGCCCGTCGCCGACCGCGGTGTGATGGATGTCGACGTAAGCACCGCGGAACGCCGAGATGACGAGCGTGCCGAGCACACCGGTCGTGGCAAGGCCTGCGAGTGCCGCCAGCGGCCGGTTGCCGCTGTCGAGACCGCCCGCGCCGCCCGCGGGCTGCGGACCGATCGGCGCCCGGGTCAGCATCGCGCCGAACAGCATGAGCACGACGATCGCGCCGATGTAGATGAGCACCTGCACCCACGCGACGAACTCCGCGGTGAGCACGAGGTAGCACCCGGCCAGGGCTCCGAAGCAGACGACGAGCCACAGCGCCGCGTGGATCACGTTGGGTGACGTTACGACCAGCACGGCCGCCGCCAGGCAGACGACGCCGAGCAGGGCGAAGACAACGTCAGCGCCGGTCATTCGGCGTCCTCGCCGTTGGTCGTACGACGTCGGACCGGGCCGCCGCCGGTGACCTCCTTCGCCGGCTCCGCGTTGGCCACCTCGGCCGGCGGCGGCGGCACGGTCCACATCCAGTCGCGTAGTCGCTGCCGCTCGTGCGTCAGCTCGACGACGTCGTGCGACGCGTACTCGAACTCCGGTGACCAGAACAGTGCGTCGAACGGGCATACGTCGATGCAGATGCCGCAATACATGCAGAGGGCGTAGTCGATGGCGAACCGGTCGAGCACGTTGCGGGTGCGCTCGCGGCCGCCTTCCGTCGTCGCCGGGATCGTCTCCTTG
>JAVEEE010000378.1 GCA_030840615.1 Frankiaceae bacterium
CCAACTCGAACATCGAGTAGTTGAGGGCGTGGAAACCGGCGAGGGTGATGAACTGGAACTTGTAGCCCATCGCACCGAGCTCCCGCTGGAACTTCGCGATCGTGTCGTCGTCGAGCGCGGCCTTCCAGTTGAACGACGGCGAGCAGTTGTAGGCGAGCAGCTGGTCCGGGAACTCCTTCTTGACCGCCTCGGCGAACTGCCGCGCGATCTCGAGGTCCGGCTTGCTGGTCTCCATCCAGATCAGATCGGAGTAGGGCGCGTAAGCAAGTGCACGCGTGATGCACGGGTCGATGCCGTTGGTGACGCGGTAGAAGCCCTCAGCAGTGCGCTCACCGGTGACGTACTGCTTGTCGCGTTCGTCGACGTCACTGGTGATGAGGGTCGCTGCCTGCGCGTCGGTGCGCGCGACCACGACGGTCGGGACACCCTCGACGTCCGCAGCGAGACGGGCGGCATTGAGAGTCTTGACGTGCTGGTTGGTCGGGATGAGCACCTTGCCGCCGAGGTGGCCGCACTTCTTGGCCGAGGACAGCTGGTCCTCCCAGTGCACGCCCGCAGCGCCGGCGGCGATCATGTTCTTCATCAGCTCGAACGCGTTGAGCACACCGCCGAAGCCTGCTTCAGCGTCGGCGACGATCGGAGCGAACCAGTCGTCGACCTCGCTCTTTCCTTCCGACCAGGTGATCTGGTCGGCACGTGCCAGCGCGTTGTTGATCCGTCGTACGACGGCAGGCACCGAGTTGGCCGGGTAGAGGCTCTGGTCCGGGTAGGTCTGCGCGGCGAGGTTGGCATCGCCGGCGACCTGCCAGCCGGACAGGTAGATCGCCTTGAGGCCGGCGCGGACCTGCTGCACGGCCTGGTTGCCGGTGAGGGCACCGAGCGCGTTGATGTAGTCCTCGGTGGTGACGAGGCTCCACAGCTTCTCGGCGCCACGGCGGGCGAGGGTGTGCTCCTCCTGCACCGAACCGCGGAGGCGGACGACGTCGGCGGCGGTGTAGTTGCGGGTGCGACCGGCCCATCGAGGATTGGCGTCCCAGTCCTTCTGGAGGGCGTCGGCCTGCTGCTTGTGCAGATCGGTCCTGCTGGGCTGTGCGTTGGGCTCTGTGGCTGGCATGGGGGTGGGATCGCTCCTCTGGCCTTCGTGGGGCCTGGTCGAGTGAACTTCCGGGACTAACTTTTAACACTGTGCTCACTATCTGCTGCCCATATCCCCCATTGCCAGTTCATCCGTCGAGAATTTTGCGGTTTCTTGCGCTAACGTAAAGATCGTGACGGAACCTCAGCGCGCTGATGGTTCAGCCCGGCTCGACGTGGTCACCCTCGGCCGCCGGCTGCGGCACGCCCGGCGCGGTCGCGGCCTGACCCTCGCCCGGCTGGCCGAGCAGGTCGGCACCGCAGCTTCAGCGCTGAGCCTGATCGAGAACGGCCGGCGTGAGCCCAAGCTCACGTTGTTGCACGCGCTCGCCGAGGCCCTCGGCACCCCGATGGACGAGCTGCTGCGCGCCGAGGCACCGAGCCGCCGAGCTTCCCTCGAGATCGCCCTCGAGCGGGCACAACGCGATCCGTCGTTCGCCGGACTCGGTCTGAGCCCCCTCCGCGCCAGCCCGCGGATCCCGAGCGACGTGCTGGAGCACGTGGTCGCCATGCATGACGAGCTCCGCCGCCGCGACGAGCGGTTCGCCGCGACACCCGAAGCCGCGCGGCGGGCCAACGTCGCCCTCCGCCGCCAGATGCGCGAGCAGGACAACTACTTCCCGCACGTGGAGCGAGTCGCCGATGAGGCGTTGCGTGCGGTCGGTCACTCCACCGGCGCGCTCCCCCAGCGCGCCATCACCGACCTGGCCACGCACTACGGATTCACCCTGCACCCGGTCGCGGACCTGCCCGAGTCGACCCGGTCGGTGACGGACATGGTGCACCGGCGGATCTACCTTCCGCAGCGGCCGGCAGGTCACGACCCCCGTTACGTGGTGCTGCAGACACTCGGTCACTTCGCCCTCGGTCACACCGACCCGAAGGACTTCGCCGACTTCCTCAGCCAGCGCGTCGAGGCAAACTACTTCGCTGCGGCGCTGCTCGTGCCCGAGCCGGCCGCCGTGCGCTTCCTGCTCGCGGCGAAACGTGACCGGGTGCTGTCGATGGAAGACCTCCGCGACGTGTTCGCGGTGTCACACGAAACCGCTGCGCACCGCTTCACCAACCTCGCCACGCACCACCTCGACATCTCCGTGCACTTCAGTCGGACCGATGCGAGCGGCACCATCTACAAGGCCTACGAGAACGACGGACTGCCGTTCCCCACCGACGCGATCGGAGCGATCGAAGGACAGCCGGCGTGCCGGCAATACACGAGCCGGCGGGTCTTCGGGTCGGCCGACCGCTACGGCACCTACACGCAATACACCGACACACCCGCCGGCACGTTCTTCTGCACGGCTCATGTCGAGCCCGGCGGTGGTGGCGAGTTCGCCGTCACGGTCGGCGTGCCCTTCCAGCACGCCCGGTGGTTCCGCGGGGCCGACTCACAACGAAGGCGCAAGTCCGGCTGCCCGGCGCCGGCCTGCTGCCGCCGCCCACCGGCAGAGCTCGCCACGAAGTGGGAGGGGCAGGCCTGGCCGTCGGCCCGGGCGCACAGCCACCTGCTCGCAGCGCTGCCGCCCGGCACCTTCCCGGGCGTCGACACGACCGACGTCTACGCGTTCCTCGAGCGCCACGCACCGCAGCAGACCTAGGACATGGGCTCCCCGCGCCGACCCGTCGGTCAGCGATCGGGCAGCTGGATCTCCCGACTCGGCGCTTGACCGAGCGTCCGTCGCAACCGGCCGGCGGCACGCTGACCCAAACCGGGGCGCCGGGGCGAGCGCCAGAACGACTGGCGCACCCACTCCTCGACCAGCGAGCCCTCGGACAGCCGGCGGTAGGCCCGCCACTTGTCGTCCCCGGCCACGGCGTCCCAGCGCGGGTCGGCGTCGAGGAACTCGAGCAGCAACGCGACCGCCGGCAGCTGCGCATCGTCGACAACGAGGACGCCGCCCTTCACGAGCAGCTGCCCACCGTAGAACCAGTCGATGACCGGCGCGGGAAACGAGTGCGCGCCATCGATGAGGAACAGGTCGACCGGGTCGGTCAACGTCGGCAGCGCCACCGAGGAGAACTGCAGCAGCAACGTGAGTCGGTCCGTGGAGACCCCGCGTCGCTCGCACCAGGCCCGTAACGCGTCCGCCTCTTCCTGGCTGGCGAAGATGGCCGTGTGGTCGGTGCCGAGTCCTGCGAACATCGCGGTCGACACGCCGCAGCCCGTCTCCAGCGTCCGCGACTTGGATGAGACGACGCCAGCCATGAACCGGTAGCACGCAGGTTCGGTGTGCCACACGTGCGAGCGGGCCCCGTCAGGCCGATCGTGCACCAGCGGTGGGTCGGCGAACAGGTCGCCGAGGAACCGCTCCACGCCCGCGGGATCCGAAGCGCTCATCGGCCGGTGAACGCGGC
>JAVEEE010000388.1 GCA_030840615.1 Frankiaceae bacterium
AGAGCTTGAAGCCGACCACGCGCGGGATGAGCATCGAGACCGGCTGGCCGAGCATGGCCGCTTCGGCCTCGATGCCGCCGACGCCCCAGCCGAGTACGCCGAGCCCGTTGATCATCGTCGTATGTGAATCGGTGCCGACCAGCGTGTCGGGATAGGCAACCGGCTTGTCCCCGTCCTCCGCACTCCCTTCGAAGACCACGCGGGCGAGGTATTCGAGGTTGACCTGGTGCACGATGCCGGTGTCGGGCGGTACGACGACGAACCCCTCGAAGGCGTTCTGACCCCAGCGCAGGAACTGGTAGCGCTCCTTGTTGCGCTCGAACTCCAGCGTCGCGTTCTTCTCGAATGCCTCCGGTGCGCCGAAGACGTCGACGATGACGGAGTGGTCGATGACGAGCTCGGTCGGCACGAGCGGGTTGATCTTCTTGGCGTCGCCCCCGAGTGCCTGCATCGCCTCGCGCATCGCGGCGAGGTCGACGACGCAGGGCACGCCGGTGAAGTCCTGCATCACGACGCGGGCCGGTGTGAACTGGATCTCGGCGTCGGGCTCGCCGTCGGGGTTCCAGGAAGCGAGTGACCGCACCTGCTCGGCGGTGACGTTGTGGCCGTCCTCGTTGCGGAGCAGGTTCTCCAGCAGCACCTTGAGCGAGTAAGGGAGTCGGTCGCTGCCTTCGACGGCGTCGAGCCGGTAGATGGTCACGTCGTGCTCGCCGACGGACAACGTGGCCTTCGCACCGAAGCTGTCGTTGCTCATCAAGTGCTCCTCAAGTTTTCATTTGCGCGCGGGGCACGACGTTCTTTTGCGTGCGGGGCACGACTTAGTTCCGGAGTGTCGCGCACCGCCTGCTCGGCAAGATCGAGCACCCCGTCGAGATGAACGACCGGCATGCCGGTCGCGAGATGGGTGACAAGCCCGTCGTAGACCAGCGCGAGGAACGCGGCGAGGGTCTCGACCGGGATGTCCGCGCGGACGACGCCCGCATCGCGTTGGCGGGCAAGCCGGGCCTGCGTCGCCCGGGCGATGCCGCGCAGGTGGCGCTCCCAGCCGGCCCGGAAGTCCGGGTCCGTCCGCAGCCGGCGGGTGACCTCGAGCTGCACGCCGAGCCAGCCGGCGTCCTTGTCGCGCAGCCGTCGCATCGCCTCCACCAGACCGGCCTCGTCGACGACGGCCGCGACCTCCTCGGCGTCCTCCTGGGCGAGGGCCAGGAACAGCGCGTCCTTGTCCGGGAAGTGGTGGAAGATCGCGCCGCGGGACAGCCCGGTGGCCTCCTCGAGCAGCCGGACCGTGGCGCCTTCGTAGCCGTGGGCTGCGAACGCCTGCCGAGCGCCGTCGAGCACCCGTTGTCGGGTGGCGGCGAGGCGTTCGGCGCTGACCTTCGGCACCTGCTCATCCTAACAAACCGTACGTCCGTCTTGCAAGATACCTGGCGTCCTGACGTAGGCTTGATCGCTCGAATTCAGACGGAATGAGTGTGTGGGGCGGGTCAGCGCGTGGCAGACGGCAGGCAGGGTGAGCTCGATCGTGAGCAGGCCTATCTGACCCGTCTCTACGAGCGGCTGGACGCGCTGCGCGACCAGACCCGTGAGCGCCTTGCCGACGTACGCCGCCGGGGCGCCACCGGCACCCCGCAGAACCGCAGCGAGCGCGACGCCTTCGCCACGATGTATGAGGACCGGCTGGCCCAGCTCAACGCGGTCGAGTCGGGCCTCGCCTTCGGCCGGTTGGACATGCGGGGCGGCGACCGGCACCACATCGGACGCATCGGGCTCACCGACGACGGTCACGACACGCTGCTGGTCGACTGGCGAGCGCCGGTGGCTGAGCCGTTCTACCGGGCGACCGCCACTGACGCGCAAGGCGTCGTACGACGGCGGCACCTGCGCACTCGCGGACGGCGGCTGCTCGACGTCGAGGACGACGTGTTCGACCTCGAGTCGATGTCGGAGGAGGACCTGTCCACGCTCGGTGGCGAGGGCGCGCTGCTCGCCGCGCTGTCCGCTCGCCGGACCGGGCGGATGCGCGACATCGTCGAGACGATCCAGGCCGAGCAGGACCAGGTCATCCGCAGCGAGCTGTCCGGCGTCCTTGTGGTGCAAGGCGGGCCGGGCACCGGGAAGACAGCGGTCGCGCTGCACCGGGCGGCGTACCTGCTCTACTCCCATCGCGAGACGCTCGCGCGCACCGGTGTGCTGGTCGTCGGCCCCAACGCCGTGTTCCTGCGCTACATCGAGCAAGTGTTGCCGTCGCTGGGTGAGACAGGTGTGGTGCTCGCGACGTTGGAGACGCTCGTCCCGGGTGTCGTCGTCACCGCCGAGGAACCGCCGGAGGTTGCCGCGGCGAAGGCGGAGGCAGCAATGGCTGATCGCCTCGCGTCGACGGTGGCGTCCTACGAACGCGTCCCGGCCGAGCCGTTCGTCCTGACCTGGGACGAGCACGAGCTCACCCTCACCTCCGAGCAGATCGCCACCGCGCGTTCCCGCGCCCGTCGCTCCGGTCGCCGCCACAACCGGGGTCGTTACGTCTTCGCCAAGCAGCTGCTGCGCATGCTCATGGGACAGGTCGGTGCCCAGGATCCGGAGCTGGCCCGCCAGAAGTGGGTGCTGCGCGCGCTGATGCGGATGGACGAGTTCCGCGAGCTGGTCAACGAGTGCTGGCCGCTGGTCACCGCGATGCAAGTGGTCGAGGACATGTATGCCGAGGCCCGCGGCCCGTTGCGTCGTGACCGTGACTCCGGCTGGACGGCGGCGGACGTGCCGGTCATCGACGAGGCGGCGGCGCTGCTGGGTGACCCTGCCGAAGTGCTGGAGATGGCGGCGCGCCGGCGCCAGCAGCGCGAGGACACGCAGTATGCCCAGGAGGTGCTCTCGGTCTCCGGACTCACCGGCCGGGTCGACGCTGCGACCCTGGCCGCGCGCTACGCCGGTGCGTCGCGCACCGAGTCGATCGCGTCGCGCGCAGGCCGCGACGTCGCGTGGCACTACGGGCACGTCATCGTCGACGAGGCCCAGGAGCTGTCGCCGATGGCGTGGCGGATGTTGCTGCGCCGGTGCCCGAGCCGGTCGATGACCGTGGTGGGCGACATTGCCCAGACCTCTGCCGCTTGGGGAGCGACGTCATGGTCCGCGGTGTTCGACGTCGTGGCGCCGGGCCGCTGGCGGTCCGCAGAGCTCACGGTCAACTACCGCACGCCGGTCGAGGTGATGGATCTCGCTGCGGACGTGCTGCACGCTGTCGATCCGTTGGCGAAGACGCCCACTTCGGTGCGGGAGACCGGCGTCGCTCCGCGGTCAGTGCAGGTCGACCGCACATTGCTGGCCAAGGCAGTGGCGGCGGAGGCGGAGTCCGAGCTCGCACTGGCCGCCGGTGGAACCGGGGGCGTGCTGGTGCCGCCCGCGCTGGTCGATGAAGTGCGTGCGGCGGTGTCCGAGCGGCTGCCGGCAGAGACGTCCGGGGAAGCGCTGGAGGCACCGGTATCGGTGCTGACCGTTGCGGCTGCGAAAGGTCTGGAGTTCGACTGCGTCGTGCTCGTCGAGGCGGCGGCCGTCGTCGGCGCGGGCACCAACGGCTTGCGCGATCTCTACGTCGCGATGACCCGTCCGACGCAACGTCTCACCGTCGTACATGCCGAGAAGCTGCCCCAGGCCCTCGCGGCGTTGGGTTAGCCGAGGTTCGCGAAAGCGCCGCGACTTGTCCGGCTGTGACACTGTGAAGTCCTGCTCGTTGCCGACTAAGGGAGATCCAGCCATGGCGATTGTGCTGACCGCGACCGCGCCAACCCGCGAGCTCTACGATCAGGTCAGCGGCAACATCGGGGCTGAGATCGCGCCAGGGTTGATCGTGCATACGGCAAGCGAGGTCGACGGCGCGGTTCGGATCGTTGACATCTGGGAGAGCGCCGACGACGCCATGGCGTTCGCACGCGACCGCCTGGGACCCGCGATCGCAGCCGCCGGCGCAGAGATGTCCCCGCCAGAGATCACCGAGGTCTTCGACCTGCAGCGTCCATAGCGAAGGAAGCAACTCTTCGCACCCCCACCTTCGACGCCACGGTGGGGCGTTGTCACGTCGCCAGCTGTGGAACGGCTAGGCCACTCGGACCGACATCGTGCGCGATCTGGGCAACCTTTCGAGGGGGCTCGCCGGTCGTAGCGGCGTGGGCATCCAAGGGGGACTGGTGATGGAACACCCGGCGACGTCCGAGCGGGCGCCGTTCGCGGAGTTCGTCGCCGTCAGAGGCCAGGCGCTGCAGCGCACCGCTTTCCTTCTCACCGGCGACTGGGCGGCCGCGGAGGACCTGCTGCAGACGGCGCTCGCGCGTGCCTATCCGCGGTGGGACCGCATCGTCCGCGATGACCCGGAGGCCTACGTCCGCCGGGTCATCGTCAACACCTGGTCGTCGTGGTGGCGGCGCAAGTGGCGCGGCGAGACCCCCACGGCCGAGCTACCCGAACGAGAAGGCCGCGATCCCTATGCCGAAGCGGATCGGCGCGATGACGTGCGACACGCACTGGCGCGGCTGCCGCAAAAGCAGCGGGCGGTCGTCGTACTGCGGTTTCACGAAGACATGTCCGAGGCCCAGGTTGCCGAGCTGCTCGGGGTCTCGGTCGGCACGGTGAAGAGCCAGGCGTCGAAGGCGCTGGCGAAGCTGCGCGCTGATGCGGCGCTGACCGGATACGGCGTCGCCGCGTCTGCGGAGGGTGAGTGAGATGACGTTCACCGATGAAGAGACCGCGCTGCGCCAGGCGCTCACCGACGCGACGCTGGGCCAGCCCGAGCGGCCCTTCGACCGGATGGTCGCTGTACGCCGCCGGCACGTCCGCAGCCGCACGATGCAATCCGTCGCCGCGATCGCGGCCGTCGGCGTCGTGGTCATCGGCACTCTGGTCGGCATCAACTCGGCGGGCTCGAAAAGGTCGCCCGTGCAGCCGCTGAACCTCGCGCCGAAGTCTTGGCAGCTCCCGTGGCCCAGTCGCATTCTTCCCTCCACCGACGAGGCGCGCGCCGCAGCCGGCCAGGATCTGGCCGAAGCGATGAGCTCATATTCGGACGACGAGGGATTGCGGTCCGCGGACGGGCGCCTCCTGTTCGCCGGCACACCCGCCGGGTCCCAGGTTCGCTGGCTGGTGCACGAAGCCGCTGTTACCACCGCGGACGGCAGCACGCTGCAAAGGCTGATCGCTTTCGCGCGGGCGCCCGGGGACAACTCATGGACGAGGTACGTCGCCGATGCGCCACCGGTCGAAACCACGCAACTGGGATTTGCGTGGAATCGAGGCGAGCAGCACGAGGTCTTCGTCCTTGCGAGTCCCGAGGCCGAGACGGTGACACTTCTTGATCTCTCCAATGGCAGCCCTGTTCTCGAACCGGCCAATGTCGCGCTGGTCGATGGGACGGCGGATCTGAACATCGCGCATCCGCTCGCGGATGGAACACTGTTCGTCAACACTGGTACTACGTTCTCCAACTATCCGGTGCTTGTACCGGCGGCAGCGGCCGAGGCTACTGCGACGCTCGACTGGCAACGCGTCCCCAGGCAGTTGGGTCCGACCGTCTCTGAGCAGTGGTCGTTGGTCGGTGCCGGGGACGGCAACCGGATCGACGGTCGCGCCGACGGAGATGGCCAGCTGTCCGTGGGCGTGACGTGCGCCGGTCCAGGTGTGGTCTCGGTCACGCTGGAGAGCGGCGGTCATGAGGACGACCTCGTGGAGAGTCGATGTGACGGAACGTTCACGGTCCAGCCCTCGAACCTCCCGCTGGATCCCGGTCGCCACGTCCACGTTGTTGTCGGAGCAAGCTCTGCGACGTTGTACGGCGTGGGGATCTACCAGGCACCTCAGCAGCCGGGAGCGGACTGCGGCGCAGCGTTCGACGGCTCTGCAGGCTCAGCCCCGTTCAGCTGCCGCGACTCCGGTCGATCAACCACGGTCAAGGGCTACGGGTGCCTGGACGGCCGCCGGCTGATGGCTGCTGAGTATGCAGACGGTGAGGACGCCGCCTGGGCATTTGCCGGCACCCCGTGGAAGCGCATCGGAACTCACGTCGACGAAGCGTTCGGGCAGGCGTTCAGCGACTGCACGGGTGGCCTGATCCGCTTGCCGGGGGGCTGAGTGGCGACCGTCGCGGCTAACGTGCATACGTGACAGATGGACAGGCGTCGGTCGGCCAGGTCCGGGACTGGTTGCGCGACGCCCAGCGCATCACCGTGCTCACCGGCGCGGGCATCTCGACCGACTCGGGGATCCCCGACTTCCGGGGTCCGAACGGCCTGTGGACCCGTAATCCCGCCGCTGAGCGGATGTCGAACCTGCAGGACTACGTCGCCGACCCGGAGGTGCGCCGTCGCGCCTGGCAGGCGCGCAAAACGCACCCTGCGTGGACCGCCGAGCCCAACGACGCGCATCGCGCCCTGGCCGCCCTCGAGAAGTCCGGCAAGCTCCTCGCCATCGTCACCCAGAACATCGACGGGCTGCACCAACGGGCCGGCTCCAGCCGGGACAAGGTCATCGAGGTCCACGGCACGATCTGGTGGGTCGAGTGCCTGACCTGCGGCGTGCGGACGCCGATGGCCGACGAGCTCGCCCGCGTCTCGGACGCCGAGCCCGACCCCGCCTGTCGACAGTGCGGCGGCATCCTCAAGTCGGCGACGATCTCCTTCGGTCAGCGGCTCGACAACGACGTGCTGCAGGCAGCGGCGATCGCGGCGGAGACCTGCGACCTGTTCCTCGCCGTCGGCAGCTCGCTGACGGTCCGGCCGGCGGCCGGGCTCTGTGAGGTCGCGGTCAACGCCGGCGCTCGGTTCGTCGTCATCAACGCCGAACCGACGCCGTACGACGAGATCGCGGCCGCCGTGCTGCGCGAGCCGATCGGTGAGATCCTTCCGGCACTGGTCTCGGCCGCCTCGGAGGGGTAGCACGCATGAAGGTTCCGCTGCTGACG
>JAVEEE010000390.1 GCA_030840615.1 Frankiaceae bacterium
GGCGTCTACTGTTGAGGGAGCAAGCGATACTAGAGGCGGCCCCTTTGCTCCGTCTGTTTTACGAACGCCCGGGAGGGACTCGACCGTGACCTACGTCATCGCACAGCCGTGCGTCGACCTCCTCGACAAAGCCTGCATCGAGGAATGCCCCGTCGACTGCATCTACGAGGGCAAGCGGATGCTCTATATCCACCCCGACGAGTGCGTCGACTGTGGCGCCTGCGAACCGGTCTGCCCGGTAGAGGCCATTTTCTACGAGGACGACACGCCCGAGCAGTGGAAGGACTACTACAAGGCCAACGTGGAGTTCTTCGACGACGTCGGCTCACCGGGCGGTGCCTCCAAGGTCGGGAAGATCGACAAGGACCACCCGCTCGTCGCCGCGCTTCCGCCGGACATCAACCCGGTGCCGGAGCACTGACGCTGCCGGAGGCGGGCTGACCGTCGTGGAGTCACTGCGCACGTTGCCCTTGGCCGAATTCCCCTGGGACCGGCTGGCCCCGGACGCGGAATGCGCCCGGAGGCACCCCGACGGCATCGTCGACCTGTCGGTCGGCACCCCGGTCGACCCGACGCCCGCCGTCGTACAGCAGGCGTTGGCTGCCGCAGCCGACGCGCCGGGCTATCCGCTGACGGCGGGCACCGAGGAGCTGCGCGTGGCGGCCTGCGCCTGGCTGCGGCGCCGCTTCGGTGCGGACGTCGCACCAGCAGCGGTGCTGCCGGTGATCGGCACCAAGGAGCTGGTGGCGTGGCTGCCCACCCTGCTCGGCGCCACGAGCGTCGGCTTCCCGGCCCTGGCCTACCCGACCTACGACGTCGGCGCCCGGCTGGCCGGCGCGGGCGGCCGGCGGGTCGACGCGCTCACCGGGCTCGGACCCGAGCGGCTCGACCTGCTGTGGATCAACTCGCCGTCCAACCCGACCGGGCGGGTGCTGCCGGTCGAGCATCTGCGCAAGACCGTCGAGTGGGCGCGAGAGCGGGGCACGGTGCTCGCGAGCGACGAGTGCTATGCCGACCTCTGGTACGACGGTGAACCGCCGGCGTCGGTGTTGTCGCCAGACGTCTGCGGTGGGACCCACGACGGCGTGCTCGCCGTGCATTCGCTGTCGAAGCGGTCCAACCTCGCCGGCTACCGCGCCGGCTTCGTGGCCGGTGATGCCCAGCTCGTGGCTCGGCTGCTCGAGCGTCGCAAGCATGCCGGGATGATGGTGCCCGCACCGGTGCAGTCGGCGATGACCGCAGCGCTCGACGACGACGAGCACGTCGGCGCTCAGCGCGCCCGTTACGCCGCGCGCCGGGCGACGCTGGCCGGGGCGTTCTCGGCGGCGGGGTTCACGGTTGACGACAGCACGGCCGGGCTCTACCTCTGGGTGACGCGCGACGAGGACTGCTGGACGACGGTCCGCTGGCTTGCGGAGCGCGGCATCCTCGTGGCACCCGGCGAGTTCTACGGTCCGGCGGGCGCCCGGCACATCCGCGTCGCCCTGACCG
This sequence comes from Frankiaceae bacterium, assembly GCA_030840615.1. Taxonomy (GTDB): domain Bacteria; phylum Actinomycetota; class Actinomycetes; order JAFAQI01; family JAFAQI01; genus JAFAQI01. The sequence goes on from JAVEEE010000390.1 coordinate 1,492, forward strand.
TCACCGACGAAAGGGCGACCGTCGCCGCGGCGCGACTACGCTCGGCTGGGTGACCGCGCCAGAACGTCCGGAACCCTCCGAGCAGCAGGCTCAAATCCGTGTCCCCGAGGAACGTGTCGAAGGTAGCTACGCCGACTTCGTCAGCGTGTGGCACAGCCGGGACGTGTTCGTCCTGGACTTCGCTGTGCTGTCCCAGCCGACGACACCGTCACAGCTGGTCGCGCAGGTCGTCGCCCGGGTGCGAATCCCGCCGTCGCAGGTCTTCGAGATCATGAAGGCGCTCGAGCAGCAGCTCAGTGCGTGGGAGCGGGAACGCGGACCGTCCTCATAACGGTTTGCCGAACCAGTGGGTCGCGTAGCTGTTGTCGTTGTAGGCGGTGACCTCGTGCCAGCCGGCGGACAGATACAGAGCGACCGCCGCGGACAGGGACTCGTTCGTGTCGAGCCGGCCCTCCGTTGCACCCAGCGCACGCGCCGTTTCCTCGAGGGCGGTGAGCAGCTGGCGGCCCATGCCGCGTCCGCGGGCTGCCGGCGCCAGCCACATCCGCTTGATCTCCGCAGTGCTGTTGTCCAGCAGCTTCACGCCGCCGCAGCCCACCGCCACGCCGGCTTCATCGCGGATCACGAGAAAGGCGCCCCGCGGCGGCGTGAGCTCGCCCGGGTCGGCCGACACCGACGCGTTGGGGTCGAAGCCGGTCGGGAACGTGGCTGCGACCTCGGCGACGTAGGCGTTGACGAGAGCCAGCGCCTCCGGGCTCGCCGCGTCCGCCCGCTCGATCCTCATTCCGACGATGCGGATCAGTTGGTGTGCAGGGCGGCGTTCAGCCCGCCCCAGCTGCCTTTGCGTGGCAGCGCCTCGAGAGCCCCGCTGATGCTGTTGCGGCGAAAGAGCATGTTGTCGACGCCGGACAGTTCACGAGCGGCTACGACGTCGCCGTCGGGCAGCGTCACCTTCGAGCCCGCTGTCACGTAACAGCCGGCCTCGACGACGCAGTCGTCTCCGAGCGGGATCCCGAGGCCGGCGTTGGCACCGAGCAGGCAGCGTTCGCCGAGCGACACGACGGTGCTGCCCCCACCCGACAGCGTGCCCATGATCGACGCTCCGCCACCGATGTCGGTGCCGTCGCCGATGACGACACCCGCCGAGATCCGCCCCTCGACCATCGAGGCGCCGAGGGTGCCGGCGTTGTAGTTGACGAACCCTTCGTGCATCACCGTCGTGCCTGGGGCGAGATGGGCGCCGAGCCGCACCCGGTCGGCGTCGGCGATGCGCACGCCGCTGGGCACGACGTAGTCGCTCATCCGCGGGAACTTGTCGACGCCGTAGACCTCGAGGCGCACACCGGCAACCCGACCGCGCATGCGCACCTGCTCCACTGCATCCGCGGCCACCGGCCCGAGTGATGTCCAGGCGACGTTCGTCAGCAGTCCGAAGATGCCGTCGAGGTTCGCCTCGTGCGGGCGGATCAA
>JAVEEE010000454.1 GCA_030840615.1 Frankiaceae bacterium
TCGACGGGCTCGGCGAGGACGACGCCCGCCGGCCGAGCCTGCTCCCGGGCTGGTCGATCGGACACGTCCTCACGCACCTGGCCCGCAACGCCGACAGCGTCGTACGACGCCTCGAGGGAGCGCTGGCCGGAGACGTGCGCGACCAGTACATCGGCGGTGAGGCCGGCCGGGCCAAGGACATCGACGCGGGAGCCGGGCGTCCGCTGAGCGAGCTGGTGGCCGACGTTCGAGACACGTCCGCTGCTGTCGACGAGCTGTGCCGGCGCTTGCCCGCCGAAGCATGGGGTCGCATGACCCGCAACCTCTCCGGGGCGTTGCAACCGGCGTCGCATGTGGTCTTCGCGCGCTGGCGTGAGGTCGAGGTGCACCTCGTCGACCTGGGGGTCGGTTACGGCGTCGACAGCTGGCCTGATGATCTCGTGCGTGCCTGGCTGCCCGAGGTGCTGGCCGGGCTACCGGGACGAAGCGACCCGACCCGGCTGCTTGCGTGGGCCCTGGGTCGAGCCGGCCCGCCAGAACTCGGTGACTGGGGATAGGGCTAGAGGACGACCACAGAGCGCAGCACCTCGCCGGCGTGCATCTTCTCGAAAGCCTGCTCCACCTGGTCGATGCCGATCGTCTCGGTGACGAACTTCTCCAGCGGCAACCGTCCCTGCAGATGCAGGTCGACGAGCATCGGGAAGTCGCGACTCGGTAGGCAGTCGCCGTACCACGACGACTTCAGCGATCCACCGCGGCCGAACACATCGAGGAGTGGCAGCTCGATCGTCACGTCCGGCCGGGGGACACCGACGAGCACGACGCGACCTGCGAGGTCGCGGGAGTAGAAGGCCTGCCGGTAGGTCTCGGGGTGGCCGACGGCGTCGATGACGACGTCGCTGCCGAATCCGCCAGTGAGGCCCCTGACGCCTTCGACGACGTCGGTCGCTCGGGAGTTGAGGGTGTGGGTGGCACCGAACTGCTTGGCCCATTCCAGCTTGCGGTCGTCGACGTCGACCGCGATCACTGTGCGAGCGCCGGCCACGGCCGCGCCGAGGATTGCCGCGTCACCGACGCCGCCGCAGCCGATGACCGTGACCGTCTCGCCCCGCCGTACGGCTGCGGTGTTCAGAGCCGCTCCGAGGCCCGCCATGACGCCGCAGCCGAGCAGGCCGGCGACCTCGGGTTTGACCGACGGGTCGACCTTGGTGCACTGGCCCGCGGCGACGAGGGTCTTCTCGGCGAACGCGCCGATGCCGAGTGCGGCTGCGAGCGGAGTTCCGTCGGTCAGCGTCATCCGCTGCGTCGCGTTGTGTGTCGAGAAGCAGTACCACGGCTCACCCCGACTGCAGGCCCGGCAGCGGCCGCAGACGGCGCGCCAGTTGAGCACCACGAAGTCGTCGGCTGCGAGGTCGCGCACATCCGGGCCTACCGACTCGACGACGCCGGCGGCCTCGTGTCCGAGCAGGAACGGGAAGTCGTCGTTGATGCCGCCTTCGCGGTAGTGCAGGTCGGTGTGGCAGACCCCGCACGCCTGCACGCGGACGAGTGCCTCGCCGGGCCCCGGCTCGGGCACCCGGATCGTCGTGACCTCGACCGGCGCGCCTTTGCTGCGCGCGATGACGCCCCGCACGTCCTGAGCCACGGCGTCTCCTCTCGTTGTCGGACGCGGTCTTCCTATCGTGAGCGATCTGCCGAGAAACCGGTCGCCGCCCGGATAGCGTGTAAGGGAGAACGTAAGAAGGATGGGGGACCAGTGCGCGGGGGTGACCCGGCCCGTCGGCCGCAGCGATCCGGCGATGTGCCGTCGATGCTCGCCCGGTTGGGCGCCGGCGTCGGCGACCACCGCGAGCCGGTGGCAATCGCCGTCGCTGTCGTTGCCGCTGTTCTCGCCTTCAAGGGCTTGCGGTCCGCCACGCACGGCGCCGCAGCGGTGGGGGCTGGGCTGCTGCTGGTGGCGCGGGCGGTGGCCATCGGCCGCCCACTGGTGCGGGCGCACCTGCTGGCCAGCCTCGGGCTCATCGTGGCCGCCGGTCTCCTCAACACCGCCCATCACGCGAGCTCGGCATGGGCGGCGGCCATTGCGGCAGGCGCCATCGCCGGCTTCCCGCGACGGCCACCGCTGCCGGCCGATGCCGAGGATCGCCGCCACCTGTGGGAGCTGGTCAACCGCTCGGCCGGCGACACGTTGGCACCGTTTGCGCTTCGCTCGGACAAGACCTATGTCTTTACTGCCGACCGGTCGGCCGCGATGGCCTACCGCGTGCGTTTCGGCACGGCAATCGCGTCCGGCGACCCGGTGGGTGCACCGCAGTCGCGCGAGGCGGCACTCGATGCCTTCATCGCGCACGCCGATCAGAACGGTTGGCGCGCTGCGGTGCTCGGTGCGAGCGACCGCACGGTCGATCTCTGGCGCGCACGCGGGATGCGCGCACTCTCGATCGGGCGTGACGTCATCGTCGACGTCGCAAAGTTCAGTGTCGAAGGTCGTGCTTTTCGCAACTTGCGACAGGCCGTGCAGCGGACGCGCAATGCCGGTGTCACGACGCAGATCGTGCCGGAGAGAAGCCTGAGCCCGGAGCTTCGGGACGAGCTGAACGCCGTCATGCGGGCGACCGGCAAGGGTGAACAGTCGCGTGGCTTCGCGATGATCCTCGACCACGTGCTCGATGGCACGCATCCCGGAACGTTCATCGCCCTGGCCCGCGACCGGACCGGTCGCGTCGTCGCCTTCCAGCGATACGCGACAGCCGACGCCGGCCGCGAGCTCTCCCTCGATGTGCCGTGGCGCATCCCCGGCGCACCCAACGGCGTGGACGAGCGACTCATCGTCGACGTCGTCGCGTGGGCCTCCGAAGGTGGCCGCGCGACGTCGGTGTCGCTGGCGTTCGCGGCCTTCCCCGACCTCTTCTCGGCCACGGAACGCGGCATCTTGCAGCAGACCGCGTACCGCGCGGTGCGCACGCTCGACCGGTTCATCAAGCTCGAGTCGCTGTACCGGTTCGTGCGCAAGTTTCACTCTTTCGGGCCGCAGCGCTACGTCGTCCTGCGACCCCTACAGGTTGTCTGGGTCGCGCTGGCCGCGCTGACGCTGGAGTTCGGTTCGGTCGCCAAGCGCCAGCGCTGATCACCCACATGGGGCGTTTGACCGAATTGCAGACGGCCAGTCAGGTGATTTCTTCTCGAAGCCGGGTCATGACGGGCCATCCCTTCTACAGTCCGGCCATCGGTGCGAATCCGGCCCACGGATTCTGACGCCGGACGGGGAGAACGATGTCTGGCAAGCGCCGGAGACGGTCACGCACGGGGCTGCGTTTCGCAATGTTGACCTGGATGTTCTCCACATCCGCCGTCACGTTGACCCTGCTCCCGGCTCACGACGCCGTCGCCGCCGGCTTCTCGGTGACCCCCATGTCGAGCGGGAGCGTTACGGCGTCCGACCTCGCCGCCGCTCTTGCCGGTTCGGGCGTGACCATCTCCAACGCGACCGTCACGGGATCGGCCGACGGGATCGGGTCCTTCAGCGGCGGCACAGACGTCATCGGCATCGACAGTGGAGTTGCCCTGAGCACGGGCTTTCTGGGCACGCCGAACGAGACGTGCACGAGCAACAGCCTGCTCGGCCCGAACGACGTGTCGAACGCGAGCTGCAGCAACGACACACCCGGCGACGCCGACCTCGACGCTCTGGTGCCCACCGCCACCCTGACGGCGGACGCCGCCGTCATCGAGTTCGACGTGGTGCCGGAGACGAGCAAGCTCGTCTTCAACTACGTGTTCGGGTCCGAGGAATACAACGAGTTCGTCAACACCGACTTCAACGACGTGTTCGGACTGTTCGTCAACGGTCAGAACTGTGCCGTCGTACCCGGGACGTCGACCCCCGTTGCCGTGAACAACGTCAACGGCGGAAATCCGATCGGGACGGGCGCGTCCAACTCCGAGTTCTTCCGTGACAACGACCCCGCGGACTTCTCGGGGTCGGCGCCGTACGACACGCAGCTCGACGGCCTCACCACGCAACTCGAATGCTCGGCGTCCGTGGAGCCGGGGACGACCAACCACGTGAAGCTCGGCATCCAGGACGTCGGCGACACGTCGTACGACTCCGTGGTGCTCATCAAGGCCGGCAGTTTCGTGAGTGGCGGGGCTGACACTGCCATGAACGTCTCCCTCGACAACGCGGTCGAGACGGTGCAGTACTCCGATCCGGTCGACGTCACCGCACACCTGTCGTCCGGCACCGACCCGGTCGTGGGGCAGTCGGTCACGCTGACAATGGGTTCCGACGTCGAGACTGCGGCCACGGACGCGAACGGCGACGCCCACGCGACTCTCCGCGCGCTTGTCGATCCGGGGGAGCGCAGCATCTCCGCGTCGTTTGCCGGCACACCCGCTTACCTGTCGAGTCAGGGCGCGACCAGCATTCAGGTCCTGACCGAGGACTGCGTGCTCACCTACGCGGGCGACACGACCCATACCGTCGGCACGCCGACCCCCGTCGCCGCGCAGTTCGGCGAGCCGACCGAAGACCTGTCCGTGGGCTCCCTCACGGGTCACACGGTGAGCTTCGATGCCGTCGACCAGGACGCCAACCACGTGGCCGGCACCGCTGACACGGACAGCACCGGTCTCGCCGCCACGACGCTGAGTCTGCCGTTGGGCAACTGGCAGGTGTCCGCAGTCTTCGACGGTGACACCGACTACTCCAGCTGCGACTCGAACCCTGCTGACGTGAGCGTCATCGCGCCGGTGCCTTCTTTCTTGCAGCTGGACGCGCCCGGGTCCGTGCAGTACTCCGACCCGCTCGGCGTCTCGGCGACCCTGTTCGCGGACGGTGCGATCCCCGGCGAGCCGGTGACGTTCTCGCTCGGTGGCGCGACGACCACCGCGGTCACGAACGGCCTCGGCGCGGTCGGCGCAACTCTGCCTGTCGTGGTCCCGTCGGGCACCGGCACGGTCGAAGCGACGTTTGCTGCGGCGGACGGCTATCTGGGGTCGGCCGACTCTGCTCCGGTGACGGTTACGCCGGAGGACTGCACCCTGACCTACAACGGGGCAACCGACGGCGTCGAGGGAGACGGTGTCGTGCTCGCAGCCGGCATGGGCGAACTCGACGCGTCGCTCGGCGACCGTTCGGGCAAGACGGTGTCCTTCAGCCTCGACGACGGCGTGACGCAGCAGACCGTCAATGCGGTGACGGACGGCACCGGTCTCGCGCAGACCAGCGCGCCGCTCGGTGCCGGAACGTGGCAGGTGACGCCCGCGTTCGCAGGCGACTCCTACTACTCCGCGTGCGCCGGGTCCGCCGCCACGATCGACGTCGTGCCGCTCGCGACCGGTCCGACAGCGACGGCGGCGACCATCGGGTCGGTACCGGACTCCGTGCAGTACTCAGACCCGTTCACGGCGTCCTTCCGGCTGGTCACGGTGGGGACGGCCCCGGCCCCGAGCGCTGCCGACTCGTCTACGGCGCGCCGGGCCGCACGACCTGCAGTCGCCGGTGTCGGTCTGGGCGGCGCTCGGGTCGTGGTGACACTCGGATCGGCAAGTGCGACGGCGACGACCGACAGCTCGGGAAGCGCCACGGTCACCCTTCCGGTGAAGGACCCGTCGGGCACCGAGAAGCTGCGCATTCATTTCGCCGGCGACAGCAACTACGCCGGCTCGACGGACACCCGCTCGATCGACGTGACCCGGGAGGACACGACGATCGCCTACACCGGGCCCGCATCGGTGACAGCGGGCAAGCCGGTGACGTTGTCGGCGAGGCTCGCCGAGCTGGACAGCTCGGTGGGTGACCTTTCCGGCCGGACGATTCACTTCGCCGTGACACGTGGCTCGCACAGCCGGTCGCTGGCCGCCGTCACCAACGGCAGCGGGCGCGCGTCGGCGACGATGACTCCGGATGCAGGCTCCTGGTCGGTTCGCCCGGCGTTCAACGGCGACAAGTGGTACCGCGGGGTGACGGCAGCGGCGAGCGTCCTGTCCGTCGTTCCACAGGTCGGATCCTTCGGTCCGCAACACCACAACCCGGCGCCGCCGCCACCCAGCAGCCCGACACCGGGAACCACACCGGCACCGTCCGCCGGCAGCGGCAGCGGCACCGTCGCGGGAGGCAACCACGACGGCTCGCACGTGCTCGGCCGGAAGGTGACGCGCTCTCCGACGCCGGCTCCGGAGCCGGGCGGGGAGTCGGCCTCCGGCACGGGCGAGGAGCCGGCCTCCGGCGCGGGTGAGGGTAGCGGCGAGACGAAGCCGGAGTTCAACCAGCCGGCCTTCGTCCTCAGCATCCCCGACGTCCATCAGATCAGCCTGGGCTCGACCGCGATCCTGGTGAACGGGCTGCTCGCGCTGCTGATGGTGATGTTGATCGCCTTCCCCGCAGAGCTGTTCAACGGGACGTTGAAGGAGAACTACGAGGAGGTGCGCGGCTGGTTCGGCCCGATCACGCGACTTCTGCATCGCCTCGAGTCGGGACCGCTGACCAACTCGATCTTCGGCCGTGCGCTCGGTGGTGTGGTGTTCGTCATGGCGACCGGTGTCGTCTACGCGTTCGTCGAGCCCGGGTTCGGTTTGCATCGCGAGTCCTTGCAGCTCGTCCTCGCGCTCACGCTGGGGCTCGTCGTCATCACGCTGCTGGCCAACGAGAGCGCTTTGCTGTTCGGTCGTCTGCGCTACGGCGAACGCGGCCGGCTGCGGTTACGTCCCGGCGCGCTGCTCGTTGCCCTCGGCTGTGTGCTGCTGTCTCGTGCCGCGCACTTCGAACCGGGTTACGTCTACGGCCTGGTGGCCGGGTTCACGTTCAGCCGCGAGCTCCCGCGCCGGCAGGACGGGCGGGTCGTCCTCGCCTGGGCGAGCTGGCTGCTGGTGCTCGGCGTCAGTGGGTGGTTGTTGCTGGCGCCCGTCAAGGGCTGGGCAGTGCACCACGAGGCCAACTTCTGGGCGCCGATCGTCGAGGAGCTGACCGCGGCGGTGGTCGTCGAGTCACTCACGATCCTGATCCTCGCGATGGTGCCGCTCAGCTTCCTCGAGGGAGAGCGCCTGTGGCGGGCGCAGAAGCTGACCTGGGCTCTGATCTACGGCACGGCGTTGTTCGCCTTCCTCCACGTTGTCGTCCACCCGGAGTTCGGGGCGAGGAAGACCGAGCTGCCGCTCTACACCTGGCTGGGGTTCTTCGTCGGCTTCTGCCTGCTGTCCGTGTCGTTCTGGGGTTACTTCCGCTTCCGACATCACGAGCATCACCCCGCGACGCCCTGACACTGACAATGCGTGCCCCCGGAAGGATTCGAACCTTCGCACACGGTTTAGGAAACCGACGCTCTATCCCCTGAGCTACGGGGGCGGGGACGGTCGATCTTAGCCGCGGATCGACCCGGCCGTGGTTGGCTCGTCGCCGTGACCCGCCCCGGCACCGACGACCTCGTGCCGCTGCGCGAGGCGGCCCGGGCATGGTTCCGGATCTCGTTGCAGACCTTCGGCGGCCCGGCCGGCCAGATCGCGGTCATGCAGCACGAGTTGGTCGACACGCGGCGCTGGATCGGACAGCAGCGATTTCTGCACGCACTCAACTACTGCATGTTGCTGCCCGGGCCGGAGGCGCAGCAGCTGGCCATCTACATCGGCTGGCTCCTCAACGGCACCGCGGGTGGCCTGATCGCGGGCACGTTGTTCGTGCTTCCCGGCGTTGTGGCGTTGCTCGGTCTGTCAGCCGTCTATGTCGGCTTCGGTACGACGACGGCGGTCACTGCCGTCTTCGCGGGCCTCGCGCCGGCCGTGCTGGCCATCGTCGTACAGGCCCTGATCCGAGTTGCCCGGCGCGCTCTCGCTCACCCCGCTCTTGTCGGCATAGCCGTCGCTGCCTTCTTCGCTCTCGCGGCGTTCGCCGTGCCGTTCCCGGTCGTTATCGCCACGGCTGCAGCGGTCGGATGGCTGCTCGGTCGCCTCGAGCCGAGACTTGTCAGTCCTCCACACGGTGACGGTGACCCGGAGGTGCCGCCACCGCTCATTGCCGACGACGCATTGCACGCCGACCGTCCCAGCATCGGGCGAGCCGTCCGCGTGCTCGCGGTTGGAGTGGTTGCGTGGGGGACACCGATGCTGCTGGTGGTGCTGCTCGTCGGCCGCGACAGCACCCTCACCACCGAAGGCTTGTTCTTCAGTGGCACCGCACTGGTGACGTTCGGCGGTGCTTATGCGGTGCTGAGCTTCGTTGCGCATCGTGCCGTCGAGGTCTACGGGTGGCTCGGTGCTCGCGAGATGGTCCGGGGACTCGCACTCGCCGAGACGACGCCCGGCCCACTCATCATGGTCGTGCAGTTCGTTGCGTTCGTCGCCGCCTATCGCAACCCCGGTTCGCTCGACCCGTGGTTAGCAGCGTTCCTCGGTGCCCTTCTCACGACGTGGGTGACGTTCGTGCCGTGCTTCGTCTTCATCTTTCTCGGCGCGCCCTACGTCGAGCGGCTCAGAGGCAACCAGTCGATCGGCGCAGCGCTGACCGGCATCACCGCCGCGGTGGTCGGAGTCATCGCGAACCTTGCGTTCTTCTTTGCCGTGCACACACTCTTCCGCGAGACCACGCGGTTCACGGCCGGGCCGTTGCAGGTGGAGCTCCCGCACCTGGACACCATGCGACCGGTAGCAGCAATCGTGGCCGTGACCGCGGCTGTGCTGATCTTCCTCCTGCGCTGGTCGGTGCTGCGGACACTGGCGGTGTGCGCGTTGCTCGGGCTGTTGGCCGCCCTCACACCCCTGTCCGTCGCGTGACCGTCCGAGCAGATTGTGCGACGAATCTGCCAATCGCCTGACCTGCGGCTGGTTCCCCCCGTAGCGTCATTCCAACAGAATCCAGTTCGACGCGAGGAGACGCGGATGTTCGGAGAGCTGCAGGTGCAGCCGACCGTCACCCACGTGGCCCTCCACGGAGAGCTCGACCTCGTGACCGTCGAGAAGCTCCGGGCGCTGCTTCGGGAAGCCTGTGCCGGTGTCCCCGAACGGCTCGTCGTTGACCTGTCCGATGTCCCCTTCGTCGACGTCCTCTCCCTCTCGGCCGTGCTGGCCACGGCCGACGCGCTGCGCGAACGCGGAGCGACGCTCACCGTCACCGGCGCGAGCACCGCCATCCGCCGCATCTGCGCTCTGCTCAACGCGGAAGACGTGCTGGCCCCGGTCCTGCCACTTCCGCGAGTCGCCGTCCACTGACGCCGCATTCCCCGGACAGTCATCCGCCGTCCATTACCCGCTGACCGGTGCGCAAGTCTGTCTCGCAGCGTCATCGGGGCGGTCCGTCGGTAGTGTGCCCGCGAGGGGGCCTGTGACGCGACCACGCTTCCTCCTCGTT
>JAVEEE010000467.1 GCA_030840615.1 Frankiaceae bacterium
AGAACAGCAACGCGCAGACACCGACGAGCAGCACGAGGCAACCCAGGAGCTTGGCGGCCGCGTTGCCCGGCAGCCGGTGCCAGATCCATACGTACATCCGTCAGCCGACCAACGACGACGGGGGCCCGAGAGTCTTCAGGCGGGCTTCGGTGAGCTTTGCGTGCACGACGATGCGCTGAACAGCCTGGTACTTCGGGTTGCACGACGTGAACGTCAGGAGCTTCAGCCGCGGTTTCGCCGCGGCGTCCGGCTGGTCCGGAACGGCGAACGCCACCGCGACATCGCTCGGATCGACGATCTCGCGGAACGGTACGGCGGGATAGCCGCGCACCGCCGGAACGTTCTCCACCTCGTAGGTGAACCACATCTTCTGGGTTTCCAGCACGATGAAGTCGCCGGAGCGCAGGGTGTCGATCCGGTTGAACGGTGCCAGGTAGGTCGTCCGATGCCCGGCGACGGAGAAGTTGCCCACCTGCCCCGGCAACGCCGTTCCGGGATAGTGCCCGGGCCCCTTCTTGAGGTCCTCGTAGCCGGTGCCCTCGACGATGACCATGTGGTAGCCGTTGCCGAACCGCGGGATCCGCAGCACGGCGATGCCCGAGCCCAGTGGCACGTCGGTGACGCTCTGCTGGGAGATCTCGACGCCGCCGTGCCGCCACTGCTCCTGGAGCACGCTTTCCAGGTGATGCTGCTGGGCCCGGGTGTAGAAGCTCGTGCCCCACAGCTCGTAGACGACGAACAGCAGGATGACGACACCCACCGTGATGAGTAGCTGACCGACCGTCCGAGCGGCCAGCCGCAGACCGTCACCGCCGTGGCGGACAGCGACCCGGGGGGCGGCGTGGCTCACCGGCCGGTCCCCGCGTGGGTGACCTCGAGCGGGCCGTCGTACGCCGGCAGCGTGACCCGGGTCGAGGTCGTCTGGCGGTAGCGAAGGCCGAAAGCGGCGACGTACTGCTGGAACACCTGGACGGCGCGATCAGCGGCCAGCGACCGCCGCATGGCCGCCGGGTCACCGATCGCGCTGACCACGAACGGCGGGCTGAACACGCGACCGTTCAGCAGCAGCGTGTTGCCGACACAGCGCACCGCCGTTGTCGCCACCACCCGCTGGCCCATGATGCTCATCGCCTCGGCTCCACCGGTCCATAGTGCGTTGACGACGCCCTGCACGTCCTGCTGATGGATCACGAGGTCGTCCGGCTGGGCGCCGGCCGCCAGGTCGCGCCGTTGCTCGCTGCGAGGTACGTCGTCCAGGCTGACCGTGACCGCTGGACCGCGGACCGCGGTAAGACCGGCCGCCGGTGCCAGCCGGTCGGCGTCGGCGCGGGCCTGTCGCACCCGCCGGTCGCCCCCCGCCGCGAGCGCCGTGGCAGCGGAGATGCCGGAGCGCAGCGCCGACTCCTGCCGGGCCAGCTCGGCGATCGTCCGCTGCTGGCGTGCGACGAGCTCGCTGAGCTGCAAGGTGCGGCTCGAGCGCAGGTCGGTGCCACGAGCCGTGACCGCCGTGACCGCGAGCAGCAGACCGGCCGCTCCCGCGGTCACCGGCACCAGCATCCGCCACAGGTAGTGGCGACGGGCTTCCCCGGCCGGAGATCGCACGGACACTCCTCGCACGCGAACGACCGGGACAGCCCTACGCTAGAGGACGACGCAGTCACCCCGGGAGGACTCCTCGTGCCCAAGTCACGCGTGCGCACCAAGGCGGCCTACACACCGCCGCCGACCCGGTCGCCGAAGAAGGCCGTCAGCCCGCCTTGGGTGGCACCGTTGATGGTGGGGCTGTTCCTCGTCGGGATCATCTGGCTGATCTTGTTCTACGTGTCCAACAACGCCATCCCCGCGCCCGGCCTCGGCAACTGGAACCTGCTCGTCGGCTTCGGTTTCATCGTGGCCGGCTTCGGTGTGTCCACCCAGTGGCGTTGACGCACAGGGGCGTAGTTGCATGACTGTCATTCGCCCACAGGACTTTTCCCCAATGGGGATATCCGGGCCGTACTGAGCGGGAGGCGCTACTCCCGCTCGTGATACCTCTGCCGTCCTTGCCCCGAAAGTCCCGGCTTCATGCATCGGAAATTCAGCGCATTTGCGATAAGCGGTTCGGGCGGGCGCTACAGCAGCTCGAGGATTGTCGCGTTGGCCATGCCGCCGCCCTCGCACATGGTCTGCAACCCGTAGCGGATCCCGTTGTCGACCATGTGGTGCACCAGCCGGGTCATGAGCACCGCGCCGGAGCCGCCGAGCGGGTGGCCGATCGCGATGGCGCCGCCGAGCGGGTTGAGCGTCTTGGCATCGGCTCGGGTCTCCGCGAGCCAGGCCAGCGGCACCGGTGCGAACGCCTCGTTGACCTCGACCGCGCCGATCTCGTCGATCGTGAGCCCGGACCGGGCCAGTGCCTTGGCGGTGGCCGGGATCGGAGCGGTCAGCATGATGACCGGGTCGTCGGCGGCAAGGGCGAACGTGTGCAGCCGGACCAGCGGCTTGAGGCCGAGCGACCGAGCCTTCTCGGACGTCATCACGAGCAGGGCACCGGAACCATCCGAGATCTGCGAGGAGTTCCCGGCGTGGATGACGCCGTCCTCCTTGAACGCCGGCTTGAGCGACCCGAGCTTCTCGAGCGACGTATCGCGGCGCACGCCTTCGTCGACCTCGAGCCCGGTGCCGGGCACCGGCGCATACTGGCCGGCGAATGCACCGCTGTCGATCGCCGCAGCCGCCTTCTCGTGCGACTCGAGCGAGAACTCGTCGAGCTGCTGACGGGACAGGCCCCACTTCTCGGCGATCATCTCCGCGCCGAGACCCTGGTTGATCTGCTGCCCAACGTAGCGCGCGAGCATCTTCGGACCGAACGGGAAGCCGACGTCCTTGCCCAGCGACGAACCCATCGGCACCCGGGTCATGACCTCGACGCCGCCGGCGACGGCGACGTCGTACTGGCCGGAGAGGACTCCCGCGGCAGCGAAGTGCACCGCCTGCTGAGACGACCCGCACTGCCGGTCGACCGTCGTGCCGGGGACCGACTCGGGCCAGCCGGCACCGAGGACCGCGTTGCGCCCGACGTTGAGGGCCTGCTCGCCGACCTGGCTGACCGTTCCCCAGATGACGTCCTCGACGACGGCCGGGTCGATGCCGGTGCGCTCGACCAGGGCGTTGAGGACGTGGGCTGACAGGTCCACCGGGTGGACGTCGGCGTAGGCGCCGTTACGGCGACCTACCGGGGTCCGCACTGCATCGACGATGACGGCGTCACGCATGGCTTCCTCCGAAGGACCGGCTGCCGACGATGGTACGACGAAAACAGAACGCCGTTCGGGTGGGCCTTCTTCCCCGTCGCGGTCAGCTCCGGTCCGGCAGGTTCCAGTTCGACAGGTTCCAGTTCGACAGGGTCCAGTTCGGCAGGGCGCCGTTCTGCTGGCGGATGACGAACTGATCCTCCTTGTTCTTCACGTGCTGCACTCCCACCAGAGCGGCGATGACGAGGACAGCCGCGATGGCCGCACAGCCGAGCGCTTGGAGCCGGTCTCGGTGGGGTCCGCTCGGCACTGAAGCCAGCACCAGCGCGACCAGCGACCCGACGATCAGACCGCCTACATGGCCGCGCCAGTCGATGTTGGAGAAGGAGAACGAGATGACGAGGTTGATGGCGATCAGGCCGACGATCCCGCCCGTCTCGACCCCGCGGCGGCGTTGGATGACGAAGAACGCGCCGAACAGTCCGTAGATGGCTCCCGATGCGCCGGCCGCCTGGGTGATCAGCGGGCCGGTGGTGAACGACAACACCCCGCCGCCCAGCCCGGACAGCACATAGAGGGCGACGAACCGCAACCGGCCCAGCCACGCCTCCAGCGGGCTTCCGATGACAAAGAGCGCCCACATGTTGAACGCGATGTGGAAGATCCCGTAGTGCAAGAACATGGAGGAGAAGAGGCGATACCACTCGCCGTCGGCAACAGCGGTCGGCACGAGCGCGAAACGGTCATAGATCGTCGAGGTGCCCCGGCCTGAGAGCACACCGGCGCCACTCGTCGCCGTCAGGATGAAGACGGCGACGTTGATGCCGATGAGCACGCGGGTCACATCGACCCCGCCGCGCTTGACGCTGCCGCCGTAGACCGTCTTGACCGGACGGATCGACTTGTTGCCCTCGGCGACGCACTCCGGGCACTGGAAGCCGACGGACGCCGGGGTCATGCACTGCGGGCAGATCGGGCGCTCGCACCGGGTGCAGCGCACTCCGGTCTCCCGGTCGGGATGGCGATAGCACCGCGCCCCGACGGCGTCTTCCGGGGGTGCGCCCTCGAGGGATCCCGTCACCTCAGGCGGGCACCCGGTCGATGGTCACCTTCTCGATGGCGACGTCGGTGGCCGGCCGGTCCTGGGCTGCGGTCGGCGCCGCCGCGATCCGGTCGATCACCGCGCGGCTGTCGCTGTCGGCGACCTCACCGAAGATCGTGTGCTTGCCGGTGAGCCACTGCGTCGGTGCGACGGTGACGAAGAACTGCGAGCCGTTGGTGCCCGGTCCGGCGTTGGCCATCGCGAG
>JAVEEE010000508.1 GCA_030840615.1 Frankiaceae bacterium
GAGCCGCAGGAGTTTCGCAACCCGCTGATGTGCGAGCTCCCCAACGGCGACTTCGGCCACACGATCCTGCGGCAGCTCTTCGTCGATGCCTGGCTGGCCGACGTCTGGACGGCGCTCGGCTCCCCCGAGGTCGACGCGCGGGTCCGGGGCGTCGCAGAAAAGGCGGTCAAGGAGAACGCCTACCACCTGCGGCACTCGTCGTCGTGGGTCGTGCGGCTCGGCGACGGCACCGAGGAGTCGCACGACCGGATGCTGGCGGCGCTGGAAGCACTCTGGCCCTACCGCGGCGAGATCGACAGCTCGAGCTGGTACGCGCGCGTCGAGCCGGTGCTCACGACTGCGTCGCTGCCCGTGCCGGCGCGCGACGCGTGGATGCAGCGCACGAGTGCCGACGGCTGGCACACGGAGCACCTCGGCTATCTCCTCGCGGAGATGCAGTCGCTCGCTCGCGCGCATCCAGGGGCGCAGTGGTGAACGACAGCACCGTGACGACGACGACCGCAGCCGCCTGGGACCTGCTCGCACAGGTTCCCGACCCTGAGATCCCGGTGCTCTCGGTCGTCGATCTCGGGATCGTCCGCGCGATCGAGGAGTCGACCGACGGGCGATCGGTGACGGTCACGCTGACGCCGACCTACTCCGGCTGCCCCGCCACCGAGGTGATCGCACGCGACGTCCGCGCGGCGTTGGAGACCCGGTACGACGACGTCGAGGTGCGCACGCAGCTGTCGCCGGCGTGGACGACCGACTGGCTGAGCGACGCAGCCAAGAGGAAGCTCGGCGGCTACGGCATCGCGCCACCCTCGGGCCGGGTGATGCTGCCCTTGCTCGATGTCGGCGCGCCGGCCGCATGCCCGCACTGCGGCGCGACGACGGTGGAGGAGCTGGCCGCTTTCGGCTCGACGCCGTGCAAGGCGCTCTGGCGCTGCACCACGTGCCGGGAGCCGTTCGACTACTTCAAGAAGCACTGAAGGCTGCTCGTGCCCGTCTTCCACGCTCTGCGCGTCGCCGACATCCGACGTGAGACCGACGACACGGTATCGATCGCGTTCGACGTCCCGGCGGAGCTGACCGAGGCATACGCCTTCGAGCCGGGACAGCACCTCACGATCCGCATGCCCGCCCTCACCCCGCCAGGCGAGGGCGGAGAACCGGTACGCCGGTCCTACTCGATCAGCAGCGGCCTCGATGACGGCGACCTGCGAGTGGCGGTGAAGAACATCCCCGGCGGCGTCTTCGGCGTCTACGCCTGCGAGACGTTGCAGGTCGGCGACACGCTTGACGTGATGACGCCGGCCGGCCGGTTCACGACGACGCTCGACCCCGCCAACGAGAAGTCCTACCTCGGCATCGCCGCCGGCAGCGGCATCACGCCGGTGATCTCACTGGCGCGCTCAGCGCTCGCACGGGAGCCGAAGAGCCGCTTCACCCTCGTCTACGGCAACCGCGGGCCGTCAACGGTCATCTTTCTCGAGGCACTCGAAGACCTCAAGAACCGCTACGTCGAGCGGCTCCAGGTCATCCACGTCTTCAGCCGCGAGCAGCAGGCATCGCCATTGCTCAACGGCCGACTCACCGGCGGCAAGCTCCGCGAGCTGGCCGGAACTCTCCTCGATGTCTCGTCGTACGACGAGGTCTTCGTCTGCGGGCCCGAGCCGATGACGCTCGAGGCGCGTGACACACTCGTCGAGCTCGGGGCCGACCCGACACACGTGCATCTCGAGCTGTTCGGCTCGCACGCACCGACAGCACCCCGGGTGCATCGGGAGACCGGCGACCGCCGGCACGTGACGATCGTGCTCAACGGCATCAAGACCGAGGTAGCGGCGCACCCGGACGACACCGTGCTCGAGGCGGGACAGCTCGCCGGGCTCGACCTTCCGTTCTCGTGCCGTGGCGGAGTCTGCGCGACCTGTCGGGCGAAGGTCGTCGAGGGTGCGGTGGAGATGGACCGCAACTTCGCGTTGCAGGCCTGGGAGACCGAGGCCGGCTATGTGCTCACGTGCCAGTCGCACCCCACCACTGACCGGCTCTCTATTGACTACGACGCGGTCTAACCCCACTCCCCCGCGTCCTGGAAGGTCTTCAGCCCGCTCGCTGCGGCGTACCCGAGATGCCCGACGCCGAACAGGTCCTCCATGCTCCGCAGGTAGGAGTAGTGGTTGAACTGGTTGACGAGATCGATGCTGCCGGCGGCAACCCGCGCTGAGATGAGGATGGCGCCGACCTGGCCGCCGCCGTCAGCCACCGGCCCGGGAACCGGGTAGCCGTTGTTGGATGTCGACGATAGGTTTGGCGCCTTCTTCTCGCCACAGCAGGCGAGGTCTGTGACGCCCTCATCGAACGTGACGACGATCAGACCGTCCTGCTGGTAGGCCGGGGACGCCATGATCGCCGGGATGACGGCCTTGAGGAACTGGTCGGCGCCGGCGAGAGCGTTGTTGCCGTTGCTGGCGCATGCGTCATGCCCGTCGTGGCATTGGTCCGGCGTGAGGAAGGAGTACGCCGGCGTCGTCGCGAGCTGCTGCAGGTCGTCGACGAGCTGGCCGTGCGGCTGACCCGCGGCGTCGAGGTATCCGAGCGGCACGACGTGCGACTGGCAGTAGGCGTCCTGGTCGAACGTCGAGTGGTAGTAGGCCCACGGGTTGTGCTTGTTCTTGTAGTTGGGCTGGGCCTCGACGCGGGTCGGCGTGCCCGTGACGAACGGGTTTGCGCATGCCGGTCGAGTCCCGGGCTGGGCATCCATGTTCTCCATGTAGCCCTTCCACGACACACCGGCTGTCTGCAGCTGGTCAGCGATGTTCTTCACGCCGGCGGGGTAGGTGCAGCCGATGGGGTTGGCCCCGCTGTCGTCTACGGCCTGACCGTCGGCGTCGGCATGCCACTGGCCGTTCGCGCCGCCGAGAGTTGTCGGGGTGTCACAGTCGCCCTGCGTCGAGGCGTTGGGTCCCTGCCCGCTCGTCATGGCGATGTAGTTGTCGAGGCTGGAGTGGCCCGTGCCGTAGTACTGCGCGACCAGCTTGCCCAGGGATGGCAAGGTCTGCGTGAGGTAGGGCGCGGAGCTGCGCCCGCCGATGAACGTCTGCGCGAACTCGCTGTTCTCCAGAACGATCGTCCAGACGTGCCCGATCGGACCCGGAGCCGCGACCGCTGAGGTTGTCGGCGGGACGGCCATCGCGGCCGCTGTGAGCGCCAAGGCTGGGAGCAGGCGAATGCAGAGTCGTCGGATCATGCCCGCTTAACGGCTCACCGGAGGAATCCTCTCAACCCATCACGCCCGATAGGTGACAAATCACCCATCGGGCGTTGACCGCAGGCCGGCCCAGGAGTGCGATCACGTCGATGCGTCGAATTCGCGCTGATGAGACCTGGGGGGTAAGGGTGGACGAAACCAAGCTCGAGCAGTTCATGGGCAAGGCAGTCACCGACATGGCGGCGGCGATGACCCTGCTCCTCATGACGATCGGCGACAAGCTCGGCATCTACAAAGCCATGGCCGGTGCAGGGTCGGTGACGACCGAGGAGCTGGCCAAGTCGACCGGACTCGACGAGCGCTACCTGCGGGAGTGGCTCGGCAACCAGGTTGCGGGCGGCTACGTCAGCTACGACGCGAAGACCAAGACCTACGAGCTGCCGGAAGAGCACGCCTTCGCGCTTGCGGACGAGGACAGCCCGGTGTTCCTCGGCGGGGCCTTCGACGTGTTCGGCGCAGCGTGGGCGGCCGAGGACCAGGTCACCGATGCGTTCCGCACGGGCAAGGGCATCGGTTGGCACGAGCAGCACCCTCGACTCTTCCGCGGCACCGAGCGATTCTTCCGGCCGGGCTACAAGGCGCATCTCACGGCGGAGTGGATCCCCGCACTCGACGGTGTCGAAGACAAGCTGAAGGCCGGCGCGACGGTCGCCGACATCGGCTGCGGCCACGGTGCTTCGACCATCATCATGGCCGAGGCCTACCCGGCGTCGAGGTTTGTCGGGTTCGACTATCACGAGCCGTCGATTGACGCGGCGAGCAAGGCCGCAGCGACCGCGGGCGTTGCCGACCGCGCGCACTTCGAGGTCGCAGCCGCGAAGGACTTCAAGGGCACTTTCGACCTCGTCTGCTTCTTCGACTGCTTGCACGACATGGGTGACCCGGTCGGTGCTGCCGCGCATGCACGCAAGGCCCTGAAGCCCGGCGGCACCGTGTTGCTCGTCGAGCCCTTCGCCAACGACAACCTCGAGGACAACATCAACCCGGTCGGCCAGATGTTCTACGGCGCTTCCACATTTGTCTGCACGCCGGCGTCGAAATCGCAAGAGGTCGGGCTCGGATTGGGCGCGCAGGCCGGTGAGGGTCGGCTGCACGAGGTGTTCACACAGGCCGGCTTCAGTTCGTTCCGCCGGGCGACCGAGACCCCGTTCAACCTGGTGCTCGAAGCGCAGGCATGACGAGCCGCTAAAGCAGCGGCTCTCCCAAGCTGCGGCAGCGGCCGCGAAACTCTGCTACCACGATCGGCGCGGGGACGATCGGGGCGGTGGTGACGGTGACGTCGTACAGGCCCGAGCGTCCTCGCCGGGCCCGCTCCACGGCGACAGCAACGAGCTCGCTGCCGGCGCGGACGGGTTCGAGGAAGGTGATGTCGGCGCCGGCGGCGACGGTGCGCTCGTCGTAGGTGTTGCAGGCAAAGGCAAAAGCGGTGTCGGCGAGGGTGAAGATGTAGCCGCCGTGGCAGATGGCATGGCCGTTGAGCATGTCGTCGCGGATCTCCATCGTTGCCGTCGCCCGGCCCGGGGCGATGTCGGTGATCGTGATGCCGAGCTGCTGGCTGGCGGTGTCGGCGGCATACATCGTCTCGGCGCACCGGCGGGCGACGTCCTGGGCATCCATGACGGCAGCCTCGCACCTCGAGCCGCTGCTAGGGTTGTCGGCGCGCGCCGCTAGCTCAATTGGCAGAGCAGCTGGCTCTTAACCAGCGGGTTCGGGGTTCGAGTCCCTGGCGGCGCACCC
>JAVEEE010000515.1 GCA_030840615.1 Frankiaceae bacterium
CCGACGAGCCAGATGGCGAGCACGATCAGCGCGATCCACCAGAGAACGTGAACCGCAAAGCCGAGACCGCCGAGAACCAACGCGAGCAGAAGTACCAGAAGCACTGCACCCATCGTCTGTCACCTCCTTCTGGAAAGCGTTGTTCCCCGTTTTGCTCTCCAGTCACCTGCTGTGACGCAGCGATAACGTCAAGGTGTGGAAACGGACGAATCGACCATCGATGTCTCGCACTCGGACGGAGTCGCCGTCGTCGAGCTGCGGCGGCCCGCGGCGCTCAACGCACTCTCGACGCGGCTCGCCGTCGATCTGACCGCAGCGATGCATCAGCTGTCTGCCGACAAGACCGTCCGCGCTGTCGTCGTTGCAGGTGCCGGCGACCGCGCGTTCTGTGTCGGGGCAGACCTGAAGGAACGCCACGCGATGAACGACAACGGCTTCCGTCGTCAGCGATCGACGTTTCGCGCCGCATTCGGCGCCGTCCTCTCGCTACCGCAACCGTGCATCGCAGCAGTGCACGGCTTCGCGTTGGGCGGCGGCTGCGAGCTCGCGCTGTCCTGCGACATCGTGGTCGCGGACGAGACCGCCATTCTCGGCCTGCCCGAGGTGACGATCGGACTTGTCCCCGGGGGTGGCGGCACGCAGCTGTCTGCGCGCCGGCTCGGACCGGGCCGCGCCGCAGACCTCGTGCTGACCGGCCGTCGGGTTGCAGCCGAAGAGGCGCACGACATCGGACTCGTCGACCGGCTGGTCCCGGCCGGCAGTGCCCGCACTGCCGCACTCGAGATCGCTGAGCAGATCGCGGCCAACTCCCCGGTCGCCACTCGCGCCGCGAAGCGCGCGCTACGTGACGGCTGGGGACTCGGCGACGCTGCGGCGATGGACATCGAAGACACCGCCTGGCGCACCGCGGCATTCTCCGCCGACAGGAGAGAAGGCATCGCCGCGTTCATCGAAAAGCGCCCCCCGAGCTGGCCAACCACCTGACGGCCTGGCCGCCTGACCGCCTGACCGCGGCATCGCCGAGCCCGAACCAGCCCGACCCAGCCCTGCCCACGAGGTCAGGAGCGACGCCGCGACATCAGCTGCTTGGCGATGATGTTCTTCTGGATCTCGTTGGTGCCCTCGCCGAGCACCATGAGCGGCGCGTCGCGGTAGTAGCGCTCGACGTCGAACTCCGGTGAGTAGCCGTAACCACCGTGCACCCGCATCGCGTCGGCCGTCACCTCCAGACACGTCTCGGACGCGAAGAGCTTGGCCATGCCGGCCTCGAGGTCGCAACGGTCACCGCCGTCGTAACGCTCGGCGGCGTGCAGCACGAGCTGTCGCGCTGCCTCGGTCTTCGTCGCCATCGTCGCGAGCAGATGGCCGACCGCCTGGTGCTGCCAGATCGGTACGCCGAAGGTCTCACGCTGGCCGGCGTAGGTGACAGCGTCGTCGACCGCTGCCTGGGCGACACCGACCGCACGAGCACCCACCTGGATGCGACCGAGCTCCAGCCCGCGCATCATCTGCGCGAAGCCCTGCCCCTCGGTGCCGCCGAGCAGTGCGGAGGCAGGTGCGACGTAACCGTCAAACGCCAGCTCGCAGGTCTCGACGCCTTTGTAGCCGAGCTTGGGCAGGTCTCGGGAGACGATGAAACCGTCACCGGGCTCGACGAGCAGAAGCGAAACTCCCCGGTGCGGCGGGTCAGCCGCGGGATCGGTCTTGCAGAGCAGCGCGATGAGCCCGGCGCGGCGCGCGTTGGTGATCCACGTCTTGGAGCCGGTGACGGAGTAGGAGCCGTCCACCTGACGGCGGGCGACGGTCCGCATCGCTTGCAGGTCGGACCCGCCGCCGGGCTCGGTCAGGGCCATGGCTGCCCGGATCTCACCCGTGGCCAGCCGCGGCAGCCATTGCCGCTGCTGCTCGTCGGTGCCGAATGCGACGAGAAGTGTGCAGACGACGGAGTGTGGTCCCATCGCGCCGGCCAGGCTCATCCAGCCACGCGCCAACTCAGCCGTGACGAGCGCGAAGCATGCTGCGGAGACCGGTGACCCGCCGAGCGCCTCGGGCACGACAAGACCGAAGACGCCGAGCGCCTTCATGCGGTCGACGAGGTCGGCCGGGAACGTGTTGCTGTGTTCGAGGTCCCGCGCGACGGGACGAACCTCGCGATCGACAAACGTGGCGATCGTGGCGACGTACTGCTCTTCTTCCGGCGTCAGCCTCGGCATGGGGCCAGTGTCACGCAGAGCCGGACATGCCGACAGGCCGCGTCACCCGTGGGCGGGGAGACACGGCCTGTCAGTTCTCGCTGACCCGCTCGCCCTTCGATGCGCCGTTGCTGGGCTACGGCGCAGCGACCTCCGGGCGGGAGGGCTGACCTGGTGGGGCGGAAGCGGGTAGGTGCCCGCTCAGCCTTCGTCGCTGCGCTGGCTGGGGATGCCCGCGAGCAGGGCGCGGACCTCGCTCTCGCGGTAGCGGCGGTGGCCGCCCAGGGTGCGGATCGACGTGAGCTTGCCGGCCTTCGCCCAACGCGTCACCGTCTTGGGGTCGACACGGAACATCGTCGCGACCTCGGCGGGCGTGAGCAGCGGCTCGGCGTCGGGCGTGCGAGCGCTCATGGCTTGTCTCCTTCTCAGTGGTCGCGACTCCTGTCGCGGCCGTTGCGCCCATGGTGCCCTTTTCGGTGGCTTGTCCGATATGGCTAGGTCGGGCCATCTTTGGCGGTCCGGAGGACTAGTCCGTCTCGTACCGAAATGGTCACCAGCGGGCTGTCCGAAAGCGGACGACGTGCCTCAGTTCGCGTGCTCGAGGGCGGCGATTGCCCGCCATCTGCCCAGAACGTCCTCGTAGAGCCGGCTGGCCGCCTCCGCGTCACCGTTGCCGAGGTGCTCCAGCGCGGCAGCGATCTCGGCGACCGAGTCGTCTCCGGCCAGGGCCTCGTCATCGAGCAGGTGCACGAGGCCGCCGTAGTCGAGCTCGACGAGGGAATGGGGGTGGAACTCCTCGAGCCAGCGACCGATCTCGTCGAGGGCATCGACGGCCGGCCCCTCGTCGAACGCCCGGCGGACGACGTGCAGGGCGCGAGCCGCCCGCCGGCGCGCCCGCGACATCGCCGTGAGGTAGACCAGCGCCCGGTCCAGGCCGACGTGCGGGGGTGCGCCGGCGGCGCGGCGCTCGCCGAGGACCAGCCGGCGTTCCTCCGCCTCGAACAGCACGAACCACGGCAAGGGCACGGACCAGGTGCTGCTGCGGATGCCGACCACCACGTCGGGGTTGGTTGCCGACCAGGCATCGTGCTCGACCTCGGCTGCGAGGACCGACGACATCGGAAGGAAGGCCTCGGTGAGCTCGTCGGGCAACAACGACCGGAAGTCGTCGAGCGCCTCCCAGGTGCGCAGCTGCAGTCGCCAGGGACACACGTAGGTCAGGCCGTCGAGGTGGCGCACGTAGGCGTGCTCGGCGTTGTCGCCCAGCACGACCCGGGGCGGGACAGCCAACAGCGCGGCGACGGCGCGGTCGTTCTCCATCGCCATGAGAACCGAGCGGCTGGGGGCGTCACCGGACTCGGCGTAGTCGGTCCAGCGGCGACGTTCGTCGTCGGACAGGGTGCCGAGCGGCTCGTAGACCCGGATGTGGGCCACGTAGCCGATCACGGCGTTCCACCTGCCACCTGGGCATCCTTTCACCCGACGTGTCGTGGCGCTGCCCGACTACCCTCGATGTCAAAGCGAGTCCCGCACCAATGACGTTGTGGGGAGACAGTCGGTGACCGTGTTCGACCGTGGCAGCGGCCACGAGCAGGTGACGTTCTTTCACGACCAGGCCTCTGGTCTGCGAGCCATCATCGCGGTCTACTCGACGGCGCTCGGGCCGGCGCTCGGCGGGACGCGGTTCTACCCCTACGCCACCGAGGATGACGCGCTCTCCGACGTCCTCAACCTGTCCCGGGCGATGGCCTACAAGGCAGCCTGCGCGGGGCTCGACCTGGGCGGCGGCAAGGCCGTGATCATCGGAGACCCGGCAACCGACAAGAGCGAGGCGCTGCTGCGGGCTTACGGCCGGGCGGTGCAGTCGCTCGGTGGTCGCTACTACACCGCCGCCGACGTCGGGACCTACGTCGCGGACATGGACGTCATCGGTCGCGAGTCGTCGTTCGTCACCGGCCGCTCACCGGCGCATGGCGGCGCCGGCGACTCATCGATCCTGACGGCGTACGGCGTGTTCCAGGGCATGCGCGCCGCCGCGCAGGTGGCTTGGGGCGAGCCGACACTGCGCGGCCGGCGGGTCGGGGTGGCCGGGGTCGGGAAGGTCGGCCATCACCTCGTCGAGCACCTGCTCGCCGACGGCGCATCGGTGGTGATCACCGACGTGAGCGCCGACGCGGTCGCGCGGGTGCGGTCGCTGCACCCGGATGTCGAGGCCGTCGCGCCCGACGGGCTGGTGGCTGAGCCGATGGACGTCTACGCACCCTGCGCGCTGGGCGGTGCGCTCTCCGATGAGGTGCTCACGAGGCTGAAGGCGAAGATCGTGTGCGGCGCCGCGAACAACCAGCTGGAGCACCCGGGCATCGAGAAGCAGCTCGAGGAGCGCGGCATCGTCTACGCCCCGGACTACGTCGTCAACTCGGGCGGCCTGATCCAGGTGGCAGCCGAGATCGAGGGCTATTCAGAGCCAAGGGCTTACGCCAAGGCGACGGAGATCTTCGACACGACACTGCGGATCTTCCGGCTGGCCGCCGACGAGGGCGTGCCGCCGGCCGTGGCGGCCGATCGGCTGGCCGAACGCCGCATGTCGGAGATCGGCCGGCTGCGCAGGTTCTGGCTGGCAGGACGCTGAGGCCGGGCGCACGTTATCCTGGACAGGCCGGCGGTTGTCGGCGTAGAAGTCTCCGATATTGACCGCCGGGGCTGCCCGGCGCATCGAGGGGGTCGAGCCATGGGGCGCGGCCGGGCCAAGGCCAAGCAGACGAAGGTCGCCCGCCAGCTGAAGTACAGCTCTGGCGGCACCGATCTCGAACGCCTTCAGCGCGAGCTGTCGGCGTCGCGCGGCGACGCGCCGGCCGACGTACCCGTCGACACGACTGTCGATGACGAGACGGACGACTACGACGACCCGTACGCCCTCGACGACGAGGACGACGACGAGGACGAGCCCGCGGCGAAGCCGTAGCCCCTACATCCCCCTCGCGTTGAGTCCTCAGTTGACCTCGCCGAGCACCCACGCCGGCACGCCGCGGCCCTGCAGCAGCGCTAGCGCATCGTCAGCCGCGTCCGCCGGCAGCACGGCGACCATGCCGACTCCCATGTTGAACGTCTTCTCCATCTCCGGCGCCGAGACCCGGCCGCGGTCCGCGATCAGCTGGAAGATCGGCGCGGGCGACCAGGAGGACTCGTCGATCGACGGGATCAAGCCGGGCGGCAGCACCCGCTCGAGGTTGGCCCTGAGTCCCCCGCCGGTCACGTGCGCGAACGTATGTATGTCCACCGCGGCGGCCAACGCAAGACAGTCGCGGGCGTAGATCCGCGTCGGCGTCAGCAGGACCTCTCCCAAGGGCTCACCCAGGTCGGCCGTGGAGTCCAGCGACAACCGCGCGACCTTCAGCAGGACGTGGCGAGCCAGCGAGTAGCCGTTGGAATGCAGCCCGCTCGACCCCATCGCGATCACGGCGTCGCCGGTGCGCACGCGGTCCGGGCCGAGCAGGGCGTCGGCGGTGACGATGCCCGTCGCCGCACCGGCGACGTCGTAGTCGTCCGGTCCGAGAAGTCCCGGATGCTCAGCCGTCTCGCCGCCGATCAACGCACAACCGGCTTGGACACAGCCGGCGTCGATGCCGGCGACGATGTCGGCGATGCGTTCGGGTACGACGTGGCCGCAGGCGATGTAGTCGGTCATGAACAGAGGCTCGGCGCCGCAGACGACGATGTCGTCCACGACCATGCCGACGAGGTCGATGCCGATGGTGTCGTGGCGGTCAAGCGCCTGCGCGATAGCAACTTTTGTCCCGACGCCGTCGGTGGATGTCGCCAGCAACCTGTTGTCGTCGAGTCGGAACAGACCGGCGAAACCGCCGAGACCGCCGACGACCTCCGGACGGGTGGACCGCAACCGACCCTTGATCAGCTCGACCGCGCGGTCACCGGCCTCGATGTCGACACCAGCAGCGGCGTAGGTCGCACGTCCCTCCACGCGGGCCGATCCGTCGGTCACGGCCGGTGCTCGAAGGACCGAACCCGAACTGTCATGGGCGTTGCAGGGCGTCGGTCGCACCCACACCCGGGAGGAACTGCTCGAGCTCGCTGTCCGGGGACGGGTCGGCGCTGGCGGCACCGGTGCCGACCGCTCGTGAGATGCCCTCGAGCAGGTGCTTGCCGATGAGCTCCGGAGCCGGCAGGTCGATCGGATAGGTGCCGTCGAAGCACGCCCGACAAAGCCGGTCTGCGTCGATCGTCGTCGCCCCGACAAGCTCGCCGAGAGAGATGTAGGCCAACGTGTCCGCGCCGATCGACGAGCAGATTTCCTCGACCGCCAGCCCGCTGGCGATGAGCTCGGCACGAGAGGCGAAGTCGATGCCGTAGAAGCACGGCCACTTCACCGGCGGTGACGAGATCCGCACGTGCACCTCACGTGCACCGGCCTCGCGCAGCATCCGCACGAGTGCACGCTGGGTGTTGCCGCGCACGATCGAGTCGTCGACAACGACGAGTCGCTTGCCGGCGATCACCGATCGGAGCGGGTTGAGCTTCAACCTGATGCCGAGCTGGCGGATGGTGTTGGACGGCTGGATGAACGTGCGGCCGACGTAGGAGTTCTTCACCAGCCCGATGCCATAGGGGATGCCGCTCGCCTCGGCGTAGCCAACCGCCGCAGGCGTGCCGCTTTCCGGCACCGGAATCACGAGGTCGGCGTCGACCGGTGCCTCACGCGCGAGCCGTCGGCCGACCTCGACGCGCGTCTCGTGCACGGATCGTCCGGCGATCGCGGTGTCGGGTCGAGCGAGGTAGACGTATTCGAAGAGGCAGCCCTTCGGCGTGGCGGGAGCGAACCGCTGCGTCCGCAGTCCGTGCTCGTCGACGGAGACGAGCTCACCGGGCTCGACCTCGCGGATGAACGACGCACCCACGATGTCGAGGGCCGCGGTTTCCGAGGCGACGACCCAGCCCCGCTCGAGCCGACCGAGCACCAACGGCCGAACACCGTGCGGGTCGCGCGCGGCGTAGAGCGTGTGCTCGTCCATGAACACGAACGAGAAGGCGCCGCGCAACAGCGGCAGCACTTCGAGTGCGGCAGCCTCCAGCGACAGATCTGGGTGCGTGGCCAACAGTGCGGTGACGAGGTCGGAGTCGTTCGTCGCCTTCGGCAGCGGCCGCCTCGGGTCGACGGGGTCGGTCGCCCGCGCCGCGAGCTCGGCGGTGTTGGTGAGGTTGCCGTTGTGCCCGAGAGCGATGCCGCCACCGTGCGGGGTCGGCCGGTAGGACGGCTGCGCGTTCTCCCAGGTGCAGGAGCCGGTGGTGGAGTAGCGGCAGTGCCCGACGGCGAGGTGACCGCCCAGCGCCGACAACGTCGACTCGTCGAAGACCTGCGCGACGAGTCCCAGCTCCTTGTAGACAACGACTGTGGTCCCGTCGGAGACCGCCATGCCCGCGGCCTCTTGGCCGCGATGCTGCAACGCGTAGAGGCCGTAGTAGGTGAGCTTGGCGACGTCCTCGCCGGGTGCCCACACGCCGAAGACGCCACACGCGTCCTTGGGGGGCTGCTCGTCTTCCTGATGTTCGGCTAGGTCCTGGTGCTCTGCTGGCTGTGACGCCAGAGGCGTGGTCACCGGGCGGCGCTCCAATGCGGTTGGCGACGGGGAAGCCGGCCGCACCCGAGTCTACCGGCAGAACCTAGGCCTAAAGACCCATTCCCGCAGAGCGCGTTGCGCGGTATCACGGTAGCGAGGCAGGTGGGAGTAATGAAGGTTCTCGTCGTCTACGGCTCGAAGCGCGGCGGCACGGCAGGTCTGGCGGGCATGATCGGCGGGGCGTTCCAGCGAGCGGGCTGGACCGCCGAGGTCCGCAACGCCGAAGCCAGCGATCCGATCAGCGACGCGGACATCGTCGTGATCGGCGGCGCCCTCTACATGAACCGTTGGCACCGGGCCGCGCGGGGCTTCGCACGTCGTCACCGCGGCGGGCTGCGATCGGTGCCCGTGTGGCTGTTCAGCAGCGGTCCCCTGGATGACACCGCACGGCAGGGGAGCCTGGCAGCTGTGCCGCAGGTGCAGTCGATCGCTGCAGATCTGGACGCGCGCGGGCACATGACGTTCGGTGGCCGACTGGAGGCGGATGCGCGCGGGCTGCTGGCCCGCTCGATGGCGAAGCAGCGTTCGGGCGACTGGCGCGATGCCACTCACGTCGCGGAGTGGGTGCACCAGATCCTCCACGACTTCATCCCGGTGGAAATCGTCCTCCCGGCCGCCCGGACAGCCCCTGCGGCTGCCGAGGTCGCAGCCGAGGTGGCGATCCCGCCTCAGCGGGGACGGTCGAGGACGGTCGCCGAGGCCTGAACCCGCCGCGTTCGTGCCCTGGCGTGCCGAGTCGGTCGCACAGCGTGAGGTCTTAGTGCCCGATCACCAGTCTGTGCAGGAAAGTCCGTTTCCTGCCCCAGTAGGAGGGGCCTTACTCCTGGGGAAGCATCCCCTCGACGCAGCCGTCACCGGGCGGCTCCCAGGGAGGTAGACCTTGCGCAAGATCATCACCGGGGGAATCACGGCAGCACTGGCGCTGTCCGCCGCATTTGCGGTGGGCTCGCTAGCCGGCACTTCAACTGGGCAAGGGGCTCAGAAGAGCACCCTTTCCACAACGATGGGCAGTTCAAGCGACTGCAATGCCGGATCGGGTGCCGACTCCAGCGGCTTTGCCATCCTGAACGCCCCGGGCAACCCTCACGTCGCGGTTGACCGCGTTGTGGGCGAGGTCTCCGCCAAGCGACTCGCGCCCAACCACACGTACCAGGTGGATCTGGCGATCGACAGCACCTGCATGCCGCAAGGCACGCTGAGCACCAACACCGTCGGTAACGGCAACTTCCACATCGATCTTCCGGTCAGCCCGGGTGACACCTACTTCGTCGTCGTCCGTGAGCCGATGGGCAACGAGATCGTGGCATCCCAGCCGGTTCCACTGCAGTAGGGAGACTTCAGGCGGAGGG
>JAVEEE010000516.1 GCA_030840615.1 Frankiaceae bacterium
CGTGGACGATGGCGATCTTTCGCTTCGGTGTGCTCAGGCCGCTGCCCGAGCGGAGCACCTCCGTGCCGGCGTACTTCACGGCCTTGCCGGTGAGCTTCTGGCAGAAGTACTCGGCTCCGAACGACGCGACGTTTTCCAGGCTCATCTGCCAGTCCCACACGTAGGGAGCGCGTGGTTCGGTGAACGAGTCAGCCTGACCCTGCCCGAGCACGAGGATGTGCTTCTTGGAGAGCTCGTCGAGGAACGGCACCGTGACCTCGACACCGCCGATGACGAACGCGGGCTTCGGTTTCATGGCGGCGATCACGTCGGCCTGCGCTCGCCAGCACGCAGCGTCGGTGCTGTCGCAGTTGTCACCCTGGTAGTAGGGGAAGTGGCACTTGTTGCCTTGCGCCCGGCCCGAGTGCGAGCCCGGCCCGTCCAGCGGCACGAGATGCCGGCCGTAGAGCTGCCAGCGCTTGTTGACGACCTTGGTGTAGGCAGTCAGCAGCTCGCACAGCTGATCCTTGCTGTAGCTGAGACCGGCCCTGCTGCCGATGGCCGCGAGCGCGGGAGGGACGACGCCCTCGTACCAGACGAAGTTGATGCCCGTGGCCGTGACGCCGTCCATCGTGGCCCCACCGTTGGTGCCGGAGAACTGCACGCACGGAGGCATGTAGGCCCACGGCGCCGGCTGGGTGCCTGGGCACGACTTCACCACACCGCCGGTCGAGCCGGATCCGATGACGGTGCCGCCACCCACCTGGACGGGTCCGGTCGGTTGCGAGGTGCCGCCGGCCGTCGAGGTGCCAGGCGCCTGGCCCGACGTCGACCCGGGCTGGACCCCGCCGGTCGTCCCGGTCGTCCCGGTCGTCCCGGTCGGTGCCGTCGAGCCGGGCGGGAGGGTGCCGGCGGTGACGCCGGACGGCGTCGTGCTCGAGGCCTGGGTCAACGGTGGCGTCGACGGCGCGAGCAGGATCACGACGAGCTGGATGATCCCCAGCACGATCAGCGGCGAGTACCGCTGCATCAGCTTTCCGACGGTCATGCCGCTGTCCATGTCTGCTCCCCGGAGCCCCTCGGACATCTTGCGGACTCGCTGCGGCAATCAGGAAATCACACTTCCCTGCTGACCGCTAGGTAGGTGGGCCGTGAGGGACGCGCCGAGCGGGCGGGCTCCCTTGCTAACCGCTAGGTAGGTCCGTAAATTCGGGTGCGTGACGACAGATCCGGTGCGCAAACCGCACGCCTCGCTGGAGACGCTCGAGCGCGGCCGGCTCCGCCGTATACAGATCGTCGAGGCGGCCACGGAACTGTTCGCCCACGCGGGCTATCGAGGAACGGGCCTGGCGGGCATCGCGGCCCAGGTCGGTGTCACCCAGGCCGGGCTGCTGCACCACTTCGGCAGCAAGGAGG
The DNA here is from genome assembly GCA_030840615.1 of Frankiaceae bacterium. Taxonomy (GTDB): domain Bacteria; phylum Actinomycetota; class Actinomycetes; order JAFAQI01; family JAFAQI01; genus JAFAQI01. Next base: position 1,396 of record JAVEEE010000516.1, read on the forward strand.
CGCTGCTCGAGGCGGTCGTCCGGCACCGCAGCGAACAGGACGCGCCGCTCATCGAGGAGATCATGGGCGATGGCGGTCTCGGGATGCTCGACCGGCTGCACCTTCTTGCCGAGCACAACGTCGAGCGGGCCGGGCTGTCGCTGCTGTTCACGGTGCTGGTGGCCGAGAACCTGCTCCCATCGCACCCGGCCAACGACTTTTTCGTCGAGCGCTACCGCAGCCTGCGGCGCGCGATCGTCGCCGGGCTCAAGGCCGGGCAGAAGCGTGGCGAGATCCGCAAGGGCGTCGACCTCGAGGCAGTCAGCACCCGGATCGTTGCCGCACTCGACGGCCTGCAGACCCAGTGGTTGCTCGATCCGGACGAGGTGGATCTGGTGCGCAGCTATCGGGAGCTCGGTGCCTCGCTACGCCGCGAGCTCGCGGCCTGACAGCCTACCTACCTACCGGTTACCAGGTAAATGCTCTACTTTGGGTGAGTGGCCGACTTCCCGCCGGACTTCCTCTGGGGCAGCGCGACTGCTGCGCACCAGGTAGAGGGCGGCAACACCAACAACGACTGGTGGGCGTGGGAGCACGCCAAGGGCACCCTGGCAGCGGAACCCTCCGGCGACGCTATCGACCACTTCCACCGCTACGACGACGACTTCGCGCTGCTGGCCTCGCTCGGTCAGAACGCGCACCGGATCTCCCTCGAGTGGTCGCGGATCGAGCCGGCGCCCGGCGAGTTCTCCGCTGCCGCCCTGGCGCACTACCGCCGCGTGCTCGACAGCCTGGCCCGGCACGGGCTGACGTCGTTCGTGACGCTCTACCACAAGACATTGCCGCGCTGGTTCTCCGACCGCGGTGGCTGGCTCTCCCCCGACGCGGTCGAAAGGTTCGAGCGCTACGTCGAGGTCGTTGCAGCCGCACTCGGCGACCGCATCGCCTATGCCTGCACGATCAACGAGCCGCAGATCGTCGCGGTGTTCGCCCACGCCACCGGTCAGTTCCCGCCTGCTCTCAACGACACCGAGGCCGCAGCACAGGTCAACAAGACATTGATGCTCGCCCACCGGCGAGCCGTGCAGGTGTTGCGCCTCGGTCCCGGAGCATCGCGGGTCGGCGTCTGCCTGCAGCTCGCGCCGATGCAGACGGCGCGACCGAATGACGACGCCGACACCGCTGCAACGGCCTGGCTGCAACACGTCATGACCGACTCACACATCGACGAGCTCGCATCGGGCGGTGATGTGGGCGACTTCGTCGGGCTGCAGTACTACACGCGCGCAACGATCGACTCGCGGCTGCCCGAGCTGATCGCCCCCGCGCCCGCAGGTGTCGAGACCACGGAGATGGGGTGGGAGGTCTACCCCGCCGGCTTCGGCGCGATGCTGCGGCGCGCCGCGGACACCGGCCTGCCGGTCGTCGTGACGGAGAACGGTCTCGCTACGACCGATGACTCGCAGCGCGTGCGCTTCCTGGCGTCGCACCTGGCGGAGCTCAAGCAGGCAATCGACGAGGGCACGGACGTGCGCGGCTATCTGCACTGGTCCGCCTTCGACAACTTCGAGTGGAACCGGGGCTACCGGCCGACGTTCGGGTTGATCGGCATCGACCGGGCCGACGGTCTGCGTCGCGTCGTCCGGCCGAGTGCCGTTGCCTACGGACGCGTAGCGCGCACCGGCAACCTGTGCGAACTCGGACGATGACGCTCGACGTCGTCCGCCGCGGCATCGAGTCGCTGCAGGTCGAGGTCCCTTCCTGGGCCTTCGGCAACTCGGGCACCCGGTTCAAGGTGTTCGCCCAGGCGGGCGTTCCGCGTGACCCGTACGAGAAGCTCGCCGACGCCGCCCAGGTGCACCTTTTCACCGGCTGCACACGATCGGTGTCGCTGCACATCCCATGGGATGCAGTCGACGACTACGAAGACCTCGCCAAGCACGCCGCCGGGCTGGGGCTCCGGATCGGCATGATCAACAGCAACGTCTTCCAGGACGACGACTACAAGCTCGGCAGCGTGACCCATCCGGACGCGGCAGTACGACGTAAAGCATTGCGGCACCTCCTCGACTGCGTCGACATCATGGATGCCACCGGCTCGCGCGACCTCAAGCTCTGGTTCGCCGACGGGCTCAACTACCCCGGCCAGGACAACCTGCGCGCGCGGCAGGACCGGTTGGCCGACGCACTGCGCGCGGTCTACGACCGGCTGGGTGCGGAGCAGCGCCTGGTGCTCGAATACAAGCTGTTCGAGCCGGCCTTCTACGCAACCGACGTGCCCGACTGGGGAACGTCCTACGCGCACTGCCTCGAGCTCGGCCCGAAAGCGCGCGTCGTGGTCGACACCGGGCATCACGCACCGGGCACCAACATCGAGTTCATCGTCATGTTCCTGTTGCGCGCCGACCGGTTGGGCGCCTTCGACTTCAACTCGCGCTTCTACGCCGACGACGACCTCATGGTCGGCGCCGCCGACCCGTTCCAGCTGTTCCGGATCATGCACGAGGTCAACGTGGGCGGCGGCTTCGCGCCCGACGCCGGCGTCGCCTTCATGCTCGACCAGTGCCACAACATCGAGCCGAAGATCCCGGGTCAGATCCGGTCGATCCTCAACATCCAGGAGGCGGTGTCCAAGGCGCTGCTCGTCGACCGCGACGCGCTCGCGGCGGCGCAGACAGCGGGTGACGTGCTCGCGGCCAACGCCGCGTTGATGGACGCCTACAACACCGACGTCCGCCCGTTCCTCGCCGACTTCCGCGAACAGCTCGGGTTGCCGGCCGACCCGGTGAAATCGTTCCTCGCGTCCGGCTACCTCGAGCGCATCGCCAGGGAGCGGGTTGGCGGCACCCAGGCAGGCTGGGGCGCGTGAGCGCTGACCGGCAGCCGGGTCCCGTGGCCGGGCTCCTCGCCCGCAGCCGCCGGCTCGGCGCCGACCCGCGCAACACCAACTTCGCCGGTGGCAACACGTCCGCAAAAGGCACTGCGATCGACCCGGTCACGGGCACGTCGACGGACCTGCTGTGGGTCAAGGGGTCGGGTGGTGATCTGGGCACGCTCACCGAGAGCGGTCTCGCCGTTCTGCGACTCGACCGGCTGCGATCACTCGTCGACGGCTATCCCGGCATCGAACGCGAGGGCGAGATGGTGCGGGCCTTCGACTTCTGCCTGCACGGGCCGGGCCGGGCCGCACCGAGCATCGACACCGCGATGCACGCGCTCGTCGGCGCGCCCCACGTGGACCACCTGCACCCCGACAGTGGCATCGCCCTCGCGACCGCCGCCGACGGGGAGGCCCTCACGAAGGCCTGCTTCGGCGAGCGCGTCGTCTGGGTGCCGTGGCGCCGCCCCGGGTTCCAGCTCGGCCTGGACATCGCGGCCGTCCACGCGAGCAACCCGCAAGCGATCGGCTGCATCCTCGGCGGCCACGGCGTCACCGCCTGGGGCGCCACCAGTGACGAGTGCGAAAGCAACTCGCTCGAGATCATTCGAACGGCCGAGGCCTTCCTGGTCGCCGAAGGCTGCAACGAACCGTTCGGCGCCGTCGTGCCGGGTCTGCAGCCGCTCGCCGAGCAGGAGCGTCGCGCCCGGGCAGCCGAGTTGGCCCCCCACCTGCGCGGCCTCGCGTCCACCGACGCGGCACAGGTCGGGCACTTCATCGACACCGACGTGGTGCTCGACTTCCTCAGCAGCGAGAAGCTCTTGCCGCTGGCTGCTCTCGGCACCTCGTGCCCGGACCACTTCCTGCGCACGAAGGTCCGGCCGCTGGTCCTCGATCTGCCGCCGTCCGCGCCGCTCGAAGAAGCGCTGCGTCGGCTGCATGAGCTGCACGGCATCTATCGCGACGACTACCGCGCCTACTACGAGCGGCACGCGACCCCGGAGAGCCCGCCGATGCGCGGCGCAGATCCTGCCATCGTTCTCGTTCCCGGCGTCGGCATGTTCTCGTTCGGCAAGGACAAGCAGGCCGCGCGCGTCGCCGGCGAGTTCTACGTCAACGCCATCAACGTCATGCGCGGCGCGGAGGCGGTGTCGTCCTACGCACCGATCGAGGAGAGCGAGAAGTTCCGCATCGAATACTGGGAGCTCGAAGAAGCCAAGCTACGTCGACAGTCACCGCCCAAACCGCTGGCCGCGCGCATCGCACTCGTCACCGGGGCCGGGTCGGGCATCGGCAAGGCAATTGCGCTGCGGCTCGCGGCAGAGGGCGCCTGCGTCGTCGTCGCCGACCGCGATGGTGAGGCAGCGGCGCGCGTCGCCGGCGACATCGCCGATGCCGGAACATCCGGTGGTGATGCCACCCGTGCCGTGACCATGGACGTCACCCGCGCGGACGAGGTCGCCGCCGCGTTTGCCGCTGCCGCGCTCGCTTTCGGCGGCGTCGACCTGGTCGTCAACAACGCCGGGCTGTCTCTCAGCCGGTCGCTGCTGGAGACGACCGAGGACGACTGGGACCGCCAGCACGGCGTCATGGCGAAGGGATCGTTCCTCGTCTCCCGCGCGGCCGCCCGGGTGATGCTCGCGCAACGCATGGGCGGCGACATCGTCTACATCTCCAGCAAGAACAGTGTCTTCGCCGGCCCCGACAACCTTGCCTACGGCGCGGCCAAAGCCGACCAGGCGCATCAGGTCCGGCTGCTGGCAGCCGAGCTCGGCGAGCACGGGATCCGTGTCAACGGCGTCAACCCCGACGGCGTCGTGCGCGGCTCGGGCATCTTTGCGTCCGGGTGGGGTGCGAACCGCGCCGCGGTCTACGGCGTACCGGAGGAGGACCTCGGCGAGTTCTACGCACAACGGACACTGCTGAAGAAAGAGGTGCTCCCCGAGCACATCGCCGCTGCCGTTTTCGCGCTCACCGGCGGAGATCTGTCGCTCACGACCGGTTTGCACGTTCCGGTCGACGGCGGCGTGGCGGCGGCGTTCCTGCGGTGACCGTCCTCGCCGCGGTCGATCTCGGCGCATCCAGCGGACGCGTCGTCGCCGGGCTGGTCGGCAACGACGGCGTCGACCTCCACGAGGTGCACCGCTTTCCCAACCAACCGGCGCGCGACCCGGGCGGCACGCTGCGGTGGGACATCGGCAGCCTCTACGCCGACGTGTGCACCGGCCTGCGCAAGGTCGTCGACCGGTTCGGGCACCCCGCCACCATCGGCATCGACTCATGGGCAGTCGACTACGCACTGCTCGACGTCGACGGCACGCTGCTTGCGGACCCGGTCCACTATCGCGACGAGCGCAACCGAGATGCGCAGTCGGAGCTCCTCAGTCGCGTGACCGGTGCCGAGCTGTTCGCCCGCACCGGCATCGCACAGCAGCCCTTCAACACCCTCGGCCGGCTCGACGCCGACCGCCGCCGCGGGCTCCTCGACCGGGCGGCGAGGGTCGTGCTGATCCCCGACCTGATCGGCTACTGGCTCACCGGCCGGCTCGGCACCGAGCTGACCAACGCGTCGACGACGCAGCTGCTCGACGTCCGGACCGCGACCTGGGACACCGAGCTGGCCGCTCACGTCGGCGTGGACCTCGAGCTCTTCGCGCCGCTGCGGCGCGCCGGGGAGCCGCTCGGGCGCGTCCGGGACAGCTCAACTCTTTTCGACACCGACCACCCCCCGCGCGTGGTCACCGTCGCGTCGCACGACACCGCATCCGCGGTTGCGGCGGTGCCGGCCACGGACGCACCGCTCGCGTTCGTCGCGACCGGGACGTGGTCGCTCGTCGGTCTCGAGCTCGACGAACCGGTCATCACCGCCGACGCCCGAACGACCGGCTTCACGAACGAGCTCGGCGTCGAGGACCGCATCCGCTTCCTCCGCAACGTCAACGGCTTCTGGCTGATCCAGCAGTACCTCCACGAGCTGCGCGAGCAGGACCCCACCTTGACGCACGAGCAGCTGCTGGCCGCAGCGGCTGACGAACCCGCCGATGCAGCGGTCTTCGACGTCGACAGCCCGCTGTTCGCTGCTCCCGGACCGATGAGCCAACGGGTCAGGGAAGCCTGCCGATCCCGGGGTAGCGTGCCACCGCAGTCGCCGCCCGCCATGACCAGGTGCATCCTGTCGAGCATGGCGACCGGGATCGCCGACGCGCTTGCCGATGGCAGTCGGCTCAGCGGCGTTCGGCCCGACGAAGTCCACCTCGTCGGCGGCGGTGCCCGGTCCGCGCTGTTCTGCCAGCTCGTCGCCGACACGGTCGGCCTCCCGCTGACTGCCGGCCCCGTCGAGGCGACGGCCTGGGGCAACGTGCTCGTGCAGGCGCAGGCACTGGGCCTGCACGGACCCGGGTTGCCCGCCTTGCGGGCGGTCGTGCGCCGCCACGCCGAGCCGACCCGCTATCTGCCGCGTGAGCGAGTGGCGGCGACATGACCGCACGTCGGCTTCCGCAGCTGCGTGAGATCCGCCGGTTCGCCGGGCCGGCGTTCCGGCTCAGCCGCCGGGATCCGCTGCAGCGCGTGCGTACCGTCGCGGACTTCGAGCGGCTGGCCCGCCGGCGTACGCCGCGCGCGGTGTTCGACTACGTCGATGGCGCGGCCGAGGCCGAGCTGAGCCACCGCCGATCGGTCGATGCCTTCGCGCAGGTGCAGTTCCATCCCCACGTCCTGCGTGACGTCTCGGTCGTCAGCACGTCCACCGACATCCTGGGGACCGCCCGGCCGCTCCCGGTCGTGCTCGGTCCCACCGGGTTCACCCGCATGATGCGCACCGAAGGCGAGACCGCCGTGGCCCGGGCGGCCGGCGCCGCCGGCCTGCCCTACGTCCTGTCCACTCTCGGCACGACCTCCCTCGAAGCACTGGCGGCGGCTGCACCGGGCGTCGACCTCTGGTTCCAGCTCTACGTCTCGAAGGACCGAGGTCGCTGCCGGGAGCTGGTCGAGCGGGCGCGTGACGCCGGTTACAGCTCTCTCGTCCTCACCGTCGACGTGCCGGTGGCCGGCGCCCGCCTGCGTGACGTCTACAGCGGAGTGACGATTCCCCCGACGCTGTCGCTGCGGACCCTGGCCGACATGGCGCGCCACCCGCGGTGGCTTTTCGACGCGTTGACGACGGCGCCACTGGCCTTCGAGTCGCTGGGTGCTGCCGACGACGTGGCGACGCTGCTCAACCGGGTCTTCGATCCCGCGGTGACCGTGCGCGACCTGGAATGGCTGCGCTCGGTCTGGTCGGGCGCTCTCGTGGTGAAGGGGGTGCAGCGAGCCGACGACGCGAAAGAGATCGTGGCCGCCGGGGCCGACGCAGTGGCCGTGTCCAACCACGGAGGGCGCCAGCTCGATCGTGCGGTGACCCCGCTGGAGCTCTTGCCCGACGTGGTGGACGTCGTCGGTGGCCAGGCGCAGGTCTACCTGGACGGCGGTGTGCGCTCAGGTGCGGACGTTGCCGCCGCCATTGCCTTCGGCGCGGATGCCGTGTTCATCGGCCGGCCGTATCTTCATGCGTTGATGGCACACGGCCAGCGTGGCGTCGAACACCTGCTGGAGTTGTTCGCCGGCGATTATCGCCGCACCCTTCAGCTGCTCGGGGCAACCTGCACTCAAGAGCTGCAACGCGACATGGTGAACCTCTAGGAGGGGTCTTGTCCGAGTCGGTGTCCTATGCCTCCGGTACCTCGCTCACGCCGCTGCTCGGCGAGACGATCGGAGCCAACCTCGCGCGAACCGCTGCGCGTTTCGGCGACCGCGATGCTCTGGTCGACTGCGCCAGCGGACGGCGGTGGACGTACGCAGAGCTCGACGCCGACGTCGACACGCTCGCGCTCGGCCTGCTCGAGCTCGGTGTCGAGAAGGGCGACCGGGTGGGATTGTGGGCACCGAACTGCCCGGAATGGACGCTGGTGCAGTTCGCGACCGCGAAGATCGGCGCGATTCTCGTCAACATCAACCCGGCCTACCGCAGCCACGAGCTTGCCTACGTGCTGAACCAGTCGGGCTGCCGGCTGCTCGTGAGCGCAACGGAGTTCAAGGGAACGTCCTACGTCGACATGGTCGACACGGTCCGCGACCAGCTGACGACGCTCGAAGGGACCATCTACCTCGGGTCGCCGCAGTGGGACACGCTGGTCGAGCACGGCGACTCCACACCGACCCACCGGTTGCGTGATCGCGCGGCGACGCTGGCGTTCGACGACCCGATCAACATCCAGTACACCTCCGGCACGACCGGGTTCCCCAAAGGCGCGACGCTGTCCCACCACAACATCCTCAACAACGGGTTCTTCGTCGGTGAGCTGTGCGGCTACACCGAAGCCGACCGGGTCTGCATCCCGGTGCCCTTCTACCACTGCTTCGGCATGGTCATGGGCAACCTCGGAGCGGTCAGCCATGGCTCGTGCATGGTCATCCCGGCACCGTCGTTCGACCCGGCGGCGACGCTGCGCGCCGTTCAGGACGAGCGCTGCACATCGCTCTACGGCGTACCCACGATGTTCATCGCGGAGCTGGCGCTGCCCGACTTCGCGACGTACGACCTGTCGTCATTGCGGACCGGCATCATGGCCGGGTCGCCGTGCCCGGTCGAGGTGATGAAGCGCGTCGTCAACGACATGGGCTGCGCGCAAGTGACGATCTGCTACGGCATGACGGAGACATCGCCGGTGTCGACGCAGACGCGGGTGGACGACGACATCGAGCGGAGGGTGTCGACGGTCGGGACCGTGCATCCGCACGTCGAGGTGAAGGTGGTCGATCCCGAGACCGGGCTGCCGTTGCCGCGCGGAATGGCAGGCGAGTTCTGCACCCGGGGCTACTCGGTGATGCTCGGCTACTGGAACGAGCCGGACAAGACCAGCGAGGCCATCGACCCGGCCGGCTGGATGCACACCGGCGACCTCGCAACGATGGACGACGACGGCTACCTCAACATCGTGGGGCGGATCAAGGACATGGTCATCCGTGGGGGCGAGAACGTCTACCCGCGTGAGATCGAGGAGTTCCTCTACACCCACCCGGCGGTCGCCGACATCCAGGTCGTCGGCGTTCCGGACGTGAAGTACGGCGAGGAGCTGTGCGCCTGGGTCCGGCTCCAGGACGGCGCCGAGTGCACCGAAGACGAGCTCCGCGACTTCTGCCGGGGCCAACTCGCCCACTTCAAGGTCCCGCGCTACGTCATCTTCGTCGACGAGTTCCCGATGACCGTCACCGGCAAGATCCGCAAGGTCGAGATGCGCGAGGTCTCGATCGAGCGGCTCGGGCTGCAGGCGGCAGCCGGCTCCCGCACCGCCTGACGGACCAACCTCCGTTGCGCCCCCGGTGGTCGGCCGACATACTTGCTGACTGATAGGTAGGTGCCTGCCGACGCGCCGGTGCGCCGGCGGCCGCCGACCTGGTGGAGGTTGCCA
>JAVEEE010000073.1 GCA_030840615.1 Frankiaceae bacterium
AGGGCGAGCCGGCGGCCGCCCAGCTGAGAGCCGCTGCCTTGGATGATGTGAGCGATGCGGCCCGCGGCGGCGCCGTCACCGGTCTCTACTGCTTCACGCAGCTCGACGAGTCGCGACTCGGTTTCCCGCGCGAACTGGCCGATGAGGTTGGGGAGGAAGTCCGGCTCGCCTCCGGCCGCGAGAGCCGCGAGCTCTTCCACGACAGCCGGGTCGATCATCACCTCGGCGACGGCCGAGTGGGCAGCCTCCAGGGGGCCGGTCGCGATCGGTCCGCTCTTCACAGTCTTGGCAACGAGGTCCAGGAAGACGTCCTTGCGCAGGGGCTTGGACAAGTAGCTGTCCATCCCCTGGGCCAGGCATCGCTCGCGATCCTCCTTACGCGCTCCGGCGGTCAGGGCGATGATCGGCGTGTGCCATTCGAGACCCTCCCGAGCCCGGATCGCAGCGGTCGCCTCGTAACCGCTCAGCTCCGGCATCTGGCAGTCCATCAAGATCACGTCGTACCGTTGGGCCGCGGCGGCTTCCACGGCAGCCGCTCCGTTGTGCACCGTGTCCACCCGGTAGCCGGCGCCGGAGAGCATCGCGACCGCAACCTTTTGATTGATCGGGTTGTCCTCCGCGAGCAGGATCCGTCCTGTCGCCGACAGGTGCCTTTCGGTAGGACGTTCGGCGGCCTTTCTGGGTGCTGCGAGGTCCGAGGTCGGCAAACCCAGGGCGACTCGGAGACACGCCCGGAGGGTCTCCCGGTGGATGGGTTTCGAGAGTGATGCTGCGACTCCGGTCACCGCCGGGTCGCCGCTGACTTCCTCGTGCCCCAAGCAGGTCACGAGCACCACGCTGGCCATGAGGTCCGGATCGAGGGCAATGGCGCTGCTCAGCCCTAGCCCGTCCATGTCGGGCATCGACTGGTCCACCAGCGCGACGACGAAGGGCCGGTCTGGCGCGGCCGCATGCATGGTTGCCAGTGCGGCTTCGCCGGATGCCACCGCCGTGACGACCATGCCCCAGTCGGTCAGGTAGTCGCGCAACACCTCGCGCTGGGTCTGGTTGTCGTCGACGATGAGCGCCGTGATGCCCGCAAGCTCAGCGTCAGATGACTGCAGGTCCGGCGTCGACTCGCCGGCAGCGGTCGTGAAGGGGACCGTGAACCAGAACGTGCTTCCGGCTCCGATCCGGCTGGACACGCCGCACGTGCCGCCCAGCAACGCAACCAGCTCTTCCGTGACGGCCAGGCCCAGCCCGGTGCCGCCGTACTTTCGCGAAGTGGACGTGTCGCCCTGGACGAAGGGCTGGAAGATGAGGGAGAGCTTTCCGGCTTCGATGCCGTCGCCGGTGTCCGTGACCTGGAAGCGGACGACCGTGTCTGCACCGGCTGACCCGTCCGCGGAGACGCGAACGACGATCTCGCCGGATTGGGTGAACTTGACGGCGTTGCCGATCAGGTTGGTCAGCACCTGCCGCACCCGGCCCGGGTCCCCGGTCACAACGGACGGGACAGTCCTCTCGAGGACAGCCACCAGCTCGAGCCCCTTGGCTTGAGCCGACCGCGCCAGCAGATCCACCACATCGTGCACGGTGTCCTGCACGTTGAATTCGACCTTCTCGACCTCGACCATCCCGGCTTCCACCTTCGAGAAGTCGAGGATGTCGTCGATGATCGACAGCAACGCCTCGCCTGAGTTGCGCACGGTCTGCGCGTAGTCACGCTGGCGAACGTCGAGGTCGGTCTCGAGCAACAGGTCGGTCATGCCGATGACGCCGTTCATCGGCGTGCGGATCTCATGACTCATGTTGGCGAGAAAGTCAGACTTGAGCTGCGACGCTTCGTTGGCGGCGTCCCGAGCATGCGACATAGCAGCCTCCGCGCCCGCCTCCGCGGTGACGTCGGCAAGCGTCCCGACCCAACCGGCCGTTCCACCGTTGCGCTTCGGGATGGGTTTGGAGGTGATGAGGACGACCTGGGGATTCGATCCCGGCACCGGTATCTCGAACCGCTGTGAAGACTCGTCCCGGCTGACGGTGTCGTCGGGCCGCGCGCCACCGAGGCCGCTCACGAGCTCCGAGCCGCTGATCGCGTCCCAGGTGCGGCCGGCGGCTTGCTCGGCACCGATCCCGGTGATCTCGGTCCAGCGCGGGTTGGTGTACACGTACTGGTTTTCGGCGTCCGTTTGAAAGATTCCGATGGGCGCAGCGTCGGTGAGGAGCCGCAGATGATCTGCTGACGCCTCGACGACCTGGGTGTGTGTGGCCAGGACACGCGCCTTGGTGAACAGGTTCGCGAAAACCGAGACCTTGGCCCGGATCTCCTCGGGCCGGACGGGAGCGAACATGAAGTCGACCGCGCCTTCGGCGTAGCGGTCGGCGTCGGTGATGTCCTCGTTGCCGTAGGCGGTGAAGAAGATGATGGGGGTCATCTCCGACTCTCGGCGCTGCCGGATGAGCGCAGCGGTCTCGAACCCGTCCATCAGCGGCATGCGGACATCGAGCAGGATGACGGCGAAGTCCTGGGCCAGGATGCATCGCAGGGCGGCCGGCCCCGAGTCGGCTTCCACGATGGAGTAGCCGAGCGGCAGCAGCACCGACTTGAGAGCCACCCGCTTGGCCGGGTTGTCGTCAACGACGAGGATCGGGACGAGCTGCTTGTCGGCCGCCGTCGCCTCGAGGATGCCGACCGGATCGGTGAACGACGCGGCGGTCATGCCGTGAACCGCGCTGGCCTCGGCGGCAACCAAGGGCCGATCGCAGTCAGCAGTTCGGTCGTGTCGACGGGCTTCGGCACATAGTCGTTGGCGCCGGCATCGAGACAGCGCTGCCGCTCGCCGGAGACCACCTTGCCGGTGACCGCGACGATGGGCAGTGCTTCGAACTGCGCCATCTCCCGGATGGCCCGGATGGTGGCGTAGCCGTCCATGCCCGGCATCATGATGTCCATCAACACGAGGTCGATGTCGGGGACGCGTTCCAGTGCGGCGATGGCGTCGGCACCAGACTCGGCGACCGTGACATCCGCATGGCCGCGTTCGAGCAGTGCGGTCATCGCGAAGATGTTGCGGAAGTCGTCGTCGACCACGAGAACTTTCAACCCCTCGAAGACCGCCTCGTCAAGAGTGACGGCACGGACTGCTACCGGCTGAAGTGCCGTCACTTTTGCGAGCGGCTGATCGGCCTCAGGTAGGAGGCCCGCACCTTCCCCGACTGCCTCGTCTGCGAGCAGATCGCCGGGGAGGAAGACCGTGAAGGTGCTGCCTTGGCCGGGCGTGCTGGCCACGGCGACCTCACCTCTGAGCAGGCTCACGAGCTCGCGACTGATCGACAGACCGAGGCCGGTTCCCCCGTAGAGCCGGGCAGTCGTGCCGTCTCCCTGGGCGAAGGCCTCGAAGATGCGCTGTTGCTGCTCGTCGTCGATACCGATACCCGTGTCGCTGACGCTGAGAGACACGACTGAGGTGGCGTCGACCAACGCCCTCGTGTCACCGCTCCAGCCGGCATCGGCGACGCCGATCTGCAGACTCACCCGACCCTTCTGGGTGAACTTGAACGCATTGGCTATGAGGTTCTTGAGGATCTGGCGAAGACGCTGCGGGTCGGTGACGAGCACTTCCGGGCAACCCGGCGCGATGTCGATCGTGTAGTCAAGCCCCTTGCCGGCAGCGACCTGGTCGAACTCGCGGAGAAGCGTGCTGCGGAGCTCTTGGATGGACACTGGCGCCATCTCGACCGTGACGGTGCCTGACTCGACCTTGGCCAAGTCGAGGATGTCGTTGAGAAGGCCCAGCAGGTCCTTGCCCGAGGTCCGGATGACGCTGGCGTACTCGACCTGGGTATCGGTCATGTTCTTGTCAGGGTTGTCCTCCAGCTGCTGGGCAAGGATCAGCAAGCTGTTCAGCGGGGTGCGAAGCTCGTGTGACATGTTCGCGATGAACTCGGACTTGTACTTCGACGAGACCGACGTCGCGGCGAGCTGCGCTGCCTTTTCCTCGACCAACTGCTTGGACTGCTCGACCTCGTGGTTCCGCTGTTCCGCCTCGATGTTCTGCTCGGCGAGGAGCTTGGCCTGGCGGCCGAGGTCCTCATTGGACTCGCGAAGCTCTTCCTGCTGCAGGCGGAGCTCCTCCGCTTGGATCTGGGCCTGCTTGAGCAGGTTTTCGGTGAGGGTGCTGGCTTCGATGGTGCTGAGAACCAGCCCGATGCTCTCCGTGATCTGATCGAGGAACGCCTGATGCGTGACGCTGAAGGGGGAGAAGGACGCGAGCTCCACCACTGCGCGCACCGACCCCTCGAAAAGGACCGGAAGCACGATGACGTTGAGCGGCGTGGCCGCACCGAGCCCCGAGCTGATCCTGACGTAGTCGTCGGGCACCTCGGTCAGGAGAATGCGCTTCTTCTCCTTGGCGCACTGGCCCACCAGGCCCTCGCCGAGTCGGAAGGCGGTCGAGAGGTTCTTTCTCTCCTCGTAGCCGTAGCCTGCCTGAAGCTCCAGCATGGGCTCGTCGGGGCCGGAGGGCTTTGTCATCGTGTAGAAGACAGCGTGCTGTGCGGACACAAGCGGCGCGATCTCCGACAAGATCATGCTCGAGACGTCCGCAAGATCGCGCTGCCCTTGGAGCATGCGGGTGAAGCGCTCACGGTTCGTCTTGAGCCAGTCCTGCTCGACGTTTTCGCGGGTCGTCTCGCGGAGGTTGCGAATCATCTCGTTCAGCTTGTCCTTGAGGACCGCGACTTCACCGCTGGCCTCAACCCGGACCTGCCTGGTCAGGTCGCCCTCCGTCACCGCAGTGGCTACCTCGGCAATGGCACGCACCTGGTTCGTCAGGTTGGCTGCCAGCTGGTTGACATTGTCGGTCAGGTCCTTCCAGACGCCACCGACCTCTTTCGACTGAGCCTGGCCGCCGAGCTTGCCCTCGACGCCGACCTCGCGCGCGACTCGCGTCACTTCGCTGGCGAAGGCGTTCAACTGGTCGACCATGGCGTTGACGGTGTCCTTGAGCTCCAAGAACTCGCCTTTGACGACGATCGAGATCTTCTTGCTCAGGTCGCCATTTGCCACCGCGGTGGTCACGTCGGCGATGTTTCGCACCTGTCCGGTCAGGTTGCCGGCCATCAGGTTCACGTTGTCGGTCAGGTCCTTCCAGACGCCGCCGACCTCGATCGTCACCGCCGCCGCCTGGCCGAGCTTCCCCTCGGTGCCGACCTCTCGCGCAACTCGGGTGACCTCGGAGATGAACCCGTTGAGCTGGTCGACCATGCCGTTGATCGTGTTCTTCAGGACGAGCATCTCGCCCTGGACGTCGGCAGTGATCTTCTTGCTCAGGTCGCCGTCCGCGACGGCGCCGATCACCCGCTGCATCTCGTTGCTCGGCTGGACGAGGTCGTCGATCAGGTTGTTGACCGACTCGATGTGGTCGCCCCACACCTGGTCCGTGCCGTTGAAGGAGACGCGCTGGGAGAGCTTGCCCTCCTTGCCGAC
>JAVEEE010000085.1 GCA_030840615.1 Frankiaceae bacterium
GGCGTACTCTCGCGCGGCGAACCCCGAGTTCGAATCCTTGAATCCCGTAGTCCGGATCCGAGTGCCTGTACCACCACTGCCGCTCGGCCTCCGGCGTCAACGGCAGCTCGCCGGCCTGCTGGCTTCCGATCAGATACCCGCTCACCGAGACGAGCCCGGCGCACCGTTCCGGCCAGAGCGCCGCGACGATGTCGGCCGTCCGCGCTCCCCAGTCGGCGCCGGCGACGACCGCCCTGTCGATCCCGAGGGCGTCCATCAACGCGACCGTGTCGACCGCCAGGACCGACTGCTGCCCGTTGCGAAACGTCTCGTCGGAGAGAATGCGCGTCGTGCCGTAGCCACGCAGGTACGGGACGATCACCCGGTAGCCCGCCGCCGCCAGCAGCGGCGAGACCTCGGCGAAGGTGTGGATGTCGTATGGCCACCCGTGCAGCAGGACGACCGCAGGACCGTCGGGAGGGCCGACGTCGGCGTAGCCCACGTCGAGGAGGCCGGCCGCGACCTGATTGACACGCGTGACGAGGACCGGGATCACGTGCGTAGCGACCTGAAGGCGGCTCGGAGCTCGTCGGTGAACAGCTGGGGCTGCTCCCACGCCGCGAAGTGCCCGCCTCGGCCGAGCCTGTTGTAGTGGATGAGGTTGTCCGGGTACGCGCGCTCGGCCCAGCTGCGCGGGGCCTGGTAGAGCTCGTCGGGGAACACGCTGATCGCGAACGGGATCGAGATGTCCTTGGCGTCGAAGAAGTCCGCCTTGTTCTCCCAGTACAGGCGCGCCGCGGACACCCCGGTGTTGGTCAGCCAGTAGAGGGTGATGTTGTCGAGGAGGTCGTCTCGCGTCAGATCGCTCTCAAGGCGCCCTTCGAGGACCTGCTTGACCAGGCCGGGCTGGCCGGTCCCGTCGCCATGGTCGAGCGCGAACGCCGCGAGATCGATAGGCGAGTCCGCCAGCCCGTACAGCGTCTGCGGACGCGTCGACATGATCTGCGCGTAGCCCAGGTGCTTCGCATAGAAGGTGCTGAGCTGCTCGTACGCGCGCTGCTCCTCGTCCGAGAGGCCGGCCGGCGCGGGCTCGCCGGTTTCGAACCCCTTGACGAGATCGGGCGGGGCCGTGCCGGGCATGTTGGAATGGATGCCGAGCAGCCCCGCAGGCGCCTGGATGCCCATCTGCTGCGTGACGGCCGCGCCCCAGTCGCCCCCCTGCGCCACGAACGCGTTGTATCCGAGGCGGTGTATCAACACGGCCCTTGCCCGTGCGATCCGCACCGGATCCCAGCCGGTGCCGGCCGGCTTGGCGGAGAACCCGTGCCCCGGCAGCGAGGGAATCACCAGGTCGAAGGCGTCGGCCTCGCTGCCGCCGTGCGCCGTGGGATCGGTGAGCGGCTCGATGATCTTCAGCTGCTCGACGACCGAGCCGGGCCAGCCGTGGGTGACGATCAGCGGGAGCGCGTGGTCGTGCCGCGAGCGAACGTGGATGAAGTGGATGTCCAGCCCGTCGATCTCGGTCAGGAAGTTCGGCAGGGCGTTCAGCCGCGCCTCGCACCGTCCCCAGTCGTAGTCCGTCGCCCAGTAGCGCGCGAGGTCCTGCATGGTCGCAAGCGGCACGCCCTGGGAGTCGTCGGCGACCGTCTCGCGCTCGGGCCACCTGGTCGCTTCGATGCGCCGGCGCAGCTCGGTGAGCTCCGACTCATCGAAGCCGATGTCGAACGCGCGAAGCGCGGTCGCGCCACGTGCGGTGGCATCTGTTGCGGACATCTGGTCCTCCTGTCAAGTGGTCGACCCCGCGCGCACGGGCGCGAAGAAGTCGATGAGCAGTTGGTTGACGCGCTCGGCCTCGTCGTGGTGCACCCAGTGCGAGGCGTCCGACAGGCGCTCGACGCGGTCGAGGTTGGGCACGTCGTCGTGGTGGGGCTCGGCGAGCGTCGGGCCGAGGAAGCGGTCGCTCCCGCCCCAGATGACCAGCGTGCGCGCGGCGATGGGACGGATCTCACCTGACGAGTGGCGCACCGCGAAGCGGTAGTAGTTGATCATCGCCGTCTCCGCCCCGGGCTGCGACCACGCCTCGATGTAAGGCTTCATCTCCTCGGGTGTGTACGGGGGTTGCGCGTCGCGCAGGAAGTCCTGGAAGAACTCCCAGTCGTTGGCCCGCACGTGGTGCTCGGGCAGCCCCGGGAGCTGGAAGTAGAAGAAGTACCAGGACCGGCGCAGCTGGCTGGGGTGGCGCAGCCCCTCGTTGAGCTTGCGCGGGTGGGCCGCGTTGAGGATGGCGAGCCGGTCGACGACCTCGGGGTGGTTCATCGCGAGCGTCCACGCGACGGTCCCACCCCAGTCGTGGCCGGCCACCAGCGCGGACTCGCCGCCGCGCTCCTGGATGAGACCGCGGACGTCGGCGGCCAGCTGGTCGGCACCGTAGGCGCCGATCCCGTCGGGCTTCGACGACAGGTTGTACCCCCGCAGGTCGGGCGCGACGACGCGGAAGCCCGCTGCCGCGAGCGGCGCGATCTGCAGCCGCCAGCCGTACCAGAACTCCGGGAAGCCGTGCAGCAGGACTACCAGCGGTCCGTCGCCGGCCTCGACGTAATGCAACTTCACGTCGCCGACCTCAGCGAAGCCCTCCGCAAGCTCGACGGGGACGTCTGCTGCCAGGCTGCTGAACGCGTCTGCGGGGCCTGGCGGTCGGTTCGGTGCCCCAGAGGTGGAGCCGGGACCATCGGATGAGGGCGCAGTGCTGGGTGACGAGCTCATGCGGACCCTCCTCTCGGATTGGGTGTCGTGACGCACGAAGGTTGGTCCTGTCGTCCCCACGTCGCGCCCGTGAATGCCCGGGTCTGCCCACTGGCTGATGCCGCCGGAGCGCTCCCGCCTCGCGAGGAGCACTTGCGCTGACTCCGCGGCGTAGTGTCGAGATCCATGCAACTCGTGAGCGGGCCTAAGCCGGCATGTTCCGGGCTATGCTGGGCATCGCGTTCGATGCCGATTGCGTGCTGCGCCAGGCTGCGCACCGGTGAGGTCACCGGCGCGAGCCGGAGGGAACACACTCAACGTTGACGGCCACCAAGCGCTAGGAGTCGGAGATGTCCACCTCCATCGACGAGCACGCTTCCCGGCGGCAACCTCGACAACTGGGATCCGGCGCTGATCGACGCGCTGGCGTCGACGAGGCGCGTCCTCACCTTCGAGAATGCCGGGGTGGGCAGCTCGACTGGATCGACGCCAGGCACGATCGAGCAGATGGCCTATGACGCGATCGCGTTCATCGATGCCCTCGACCTGGCGCCGGTCGATCTCTCGGGCTTCTCGATCGGCAGCTTCGTCGCCCAGCAGATCGCGCTGACCAGGCCCGCTCTCGTGCGGCGGCTGGACCTCGCGTCCTCAGCCCCGCAAGACGCGGCCGGAATGCAGGGCTGGGCGCCGGCGGTCATCGGCGCTGTCGGTAACTCGCGGAGCAAGCCCGAGCAGCATCTCGACGTCTTCTTCACTCAGTCCGAGGCGAGCAGGCGGGCTGGCGAGGAGGGCCTCAAGCGCATGTCCGCCCGGACGCAGGACAGGGACACCCCGACTACGTGGGCGACCCGGCAAGCGCAGTACGACCCGGTCTGCACGTGGGGGATCCCCGATCACGGGCTGCTGTAGCGGCCCAGCTGCCTGCAGATGCCGGTGTTCGTGGCCAACGGCGACAGCGACCCGATGATCCTGCCGCACTACTCCTACCTGCTGCCCGGCCTGATCCCGCAGGCCCGCATCAGGATCTACCCCGACTCGGCCCACGGGGTCCTATTCCAGCACCGCGTGGACTTCGCCGCGGACGTCGAGCCCTTCCTCAGCGAGCCGCCGTCAGCCGGCTGAGCGGCCCTTTGGACGTCTGGCGAGTCGGCTCCGAGCCGTGTCACGTCGTCGCGGGAGAGCAGCGCGGTGACGCTCAGTCGTCGATGTCGAGCTCGTCGTCGGGCGTAGCGCTCCGAGCATTGAGATGCGGGTCGCGGAGGACCGCTTCAACGACGTCGGTCGGGCCGGCAACGGCAATCTCGTTCGTGTAGATCGGCGCGCCAATGAACCACGAGCGATCCTCTGGCCAGATCAGCGACGGCGGACTGTAGGCCTGGTGGCGAAAGGCCATCGCCGAGCGCAGCGGGCCGCTCCAGAGGTAGTACTCGCGGTTGGGAAGGATGAGCGGCTCGGCGTCGGGGCATTGGACGCGCTCGGCGACCATTTCGTCGCGGGCCTCCGCGAGCGCGCGATCGATCTCCTCCTGCGCGGGGCGCGGAGCGTCG
Organism: Frankiaceae bacterium; assembly: GCA_030840615.1. Lineage (GTDB taxonomy): Bacteria > Actinomycetota > Actinomycetes > JAFAQI01 > JAFAQI01 > JAFAQI01. The sequence goes on from JAVEEE010000085.1 coordinate 4,269, forward strand.
AGCGGCCAATAGACACCCGCTCCGATGCCAGGTGCGGTGCGCGGGTCGTCGCCGGTCTCATACATCCACCCGAACCCGGGCCAGATACCGGAGTGCACTGGCTGGTCCCCAGTGAACGGGTCGAGCACCTCGAGCAGGGCGTCGAGGGCGATCACCGGCGCGAGGACTTCGTCGTGGTCTTCCTCCCACGGGATCGGGACGATGGCGTTGTCGGGGTAGCCCAGGGGAACGGCGTGCCCAACGCTCGGTCCGAAGGGCCCGAGCCGATCCGCGATCCAGCCACCCGCGGAGAGGCCATCCTCCCACTCGGCTCCAACGGCGACGAGGTACGGCGAAACCACAGTGACCACCAAACGACCGTAGCGCGGCCACCGAAGTCCTCTTAGACGACAGCGGCACTCTTCGCATCGGGGCAAAGGCGGGGAAGTAGACCCGGTTGGTCCACCAGCGCTTGACGAAAGCGCCGAGAACGTCGGGGCTGTCGCGTAAGTCCCCGAGTCGGCCGAGGCGTTCAATAGCGGCTTTGCTGGTTCATTCATCCCGTCGTGAGAGGGGGAGCGGCAGACGGGTGAGATCGACCTTCTGCCGGCACGTCTGGCAGCGGCCGGTCCAGCACTTGAAGACCGGCTGCATCAGCAGCACGACCTTCGGGAGTGTCAGGCCGGCCGCGGGCGAAGAGGGTTCAGTCGCTCGAGGGTCAGAAACCCCTGGGCGGCGGTCACCAGGGCTGTGTGGTGGTGCCACCCGTGCCAGGAGCGGCGTTGGCTCACTTGCCTGCAAGCAGCCGCTGGGCGACCAAGGGGTCGATGGCGCCGACGAAGTGCAGTTGTTGGAAGGCGTCGACGACGCGCGGGTCAAAGTGGGTGCCGCTCGCGCGGACGATCTCCGCGACTGCGGTCTCGACAGGCCACGCGGGCTTATAGGGGCGAGCGTGCGTCAACGCGTCAAA
>JAVEEE010000090.1 GCA_030840615.1 Frankiaceae bacterium
ACCCTCGAAGTTGCGGAACGACCGGCCACCGATGGAGTAGGACGACGAGCACTCGTAGCTGCCACTCAGCGACGCGGTTCCGTCGGCGAGCAGCCCGGAGGTGGAGATGAGCTTGAACGTCGATCCCGGCGATGATGCGGCCTGGAACGCTTTGTCGAACAGCGGGTGGCCGGGTGCGTGCAGCAGGCGGTCGTAGTCCTTGGGCCCGATGCGCCCGCCGTCCCACAGCGACGGGTCGTACGACGGATAGGAGCCCATCGCGACGACGTGGCCGGTCTGGGCGTCGAGGACGACGCCGGCAGCGAAGTCGGCCGGACCGCCGTAGGCACCGACACCGAGGGAGCGCGCGTTGTGCACGGCGTCGCCGAGAGCACTCTCCAGACTCCGCTGCACCCTGGCATCGAGGCTGGTCACCAGGCTGTTGCCGGGCTGCGGCGGCGTCTCGCTGAGGGTGTCGGTCACGGCACCGAGATGGTCGACCGCCACCTGGGTGACGCCGGCCTTGCCGCGCAGGTAGCGGTCGTACTGCTGTTCCAGACCCTGCCGGCCGACGAGGTCGCGGCGGCGGGCGTCCTGCTCGGCCTTCGGTAGCTTCGCCAGCTCGGCAGGCGTGATCGGCGCAAGGTTGCCGAGCACCTGGGTCGCGTAGGCGCCGGCCGGTTTCGCGTAGTGCCGCACGGCCGCGAGCTCGGCGCTGACCCCGGGGACGTCCTCCTTGCGCTCGAGGATCTGCAGCGCGAGTCGGGTCGACTGCACGTCGTCCTTGAGCTGGGTGACGGGGATCGGCTCGTAGGGCGAACCGTTCCAGCACCCCCTCGGCGCATGCGGACCGCACACCTGGATCCGGTCGTGGATGTCGGCGTAGGGCACGTGGAGCACCCGCGCCAACCGGTGCAGGACCGAGACGCCGCCGTCGGACTGCCGTTGCAGCGCGATCCGGTCGACGGACACGACGAGCGCGGTCTTGTTGCGCGCCCACGCCCGGCCGGCGTCGTCGACGATCTGCCCGCGGGGTGCCGCCGCGATGATGTCGCGCACCTGGTTGTCCGACGCCGCCTGCGAGTACTGAGGGCCGGCGAGGACCTGCAGATACCAGAGCCGGCCGAGGAGCGTCGCGAGCAGCGACACGACGAGGACGCGGAGCACGATCAGGCGAAGCCGTGACCGGTCACTCACGCCGGAGTTCTCCTGCTCGTAGCCTTCGGTCTCGCGCCAGTCATCCCGCGAGCTGGGTTCGGCGCACGGCACCTGACACGACGGGCACCACGAACGGCGCCAGGACCACATCGTAGATAACCGTGGCGCCCAGCGAACGACTCACCGCCTCCGCCGTGATGCGGTCGTCGCCGACCAGGGCTCCGATGCCCGCGAAGAGGATCACCGCGACGGCGCTCCCCGCCGCGACGACGGCCACGGTGGTGAGCACGGAGCGCTCCTCGACGTCCTCGACCAGGCCGGCGAGATAGCCGACGACGGCGTAGGCGAGGGCGAGGCGCCCGAGCGTGTGGTCAGCCGGCGGCAGGACGTCAGCCGCGAAACCGACACAGAAGCCGAGGATGGCGCCGTACGACGGACCGCCCACCAGGGCGAGCGCGACCACGACGAGGATGGGCAGGTCCGGGCGGCCGCCGGGCAGCGGCAGGCGGTTCACGACACCGGTCTGCAGCATCAGCGCGGTGATCACCACCGCGACGGCCAGCAAGCCGCGCCGCATCTCAGGGTGTCCGGCCGGGCGAAGGCGACCCGCTCGCCTTGGTGCCGGGGGTCCCGGACGACGACGGGTCGGGCGAGGCCGGCGACGCCGGGGTTCCCGGGGACGGCGTCGGGCTGGGCGGGAGCAGCGAGTCGCGCTTCACCGTGCGCGGCGTGTCGACCACGACCCCCACGATGTCGACGGAGCTGAAGTCGACGTAGGGCGCCACCACCGCTGACCGGAACAGCTGGCCGGGCGTCGGCTGGATGCGCAGGACCCGCCCGATGGGCACCTCCGGAACGAACGGGCGGTCGCCGCGGTCGCCGAACGTCACCAGCCGGTCGCCCGGCGCCATCGTGGCCTGGGCGCCGAGCAAGGTGATGGTCATCGGGTTGCGGCCGCCGCCGTCCACGTGCCCGATCTGCTGACTGCCCTCCAGCCGGGCACCCGCCGTGAAGTTCGGGTCGTTGCCGAGCAGGATCGTCGAAGTTGTCGGCCCGACGTCGAGGGTCTTGCCGACCAGCCCGTCGCCGTTGATGACGGTCTGGTTCTTGTGGACCCCGTCGTTGGTCCCGACGTCGATCGTCGCCGTCGACTCGAACCCGAGGGTGCCGCCGTAGGCGACGACGCGCGCGGCGACGATGCGGAACTGCGCCCGGCCGGCGAGGTTGAGCAACTTCTCCGCCGAGTCGAGGTGGGCGCGGTCGGCGTCGGTCAGCCGGAGCTGCTCGAGCAGCCGCTGGTTCTGCTCGCGGAGGCGACTGTTCTCCGACTTGTAGCTGTTGAGGTGACCGAGGCCGGAGAAGAACGACCCGACCGGGCTGGCGACCGCACCCACCGCGCGCTCGACCGGGCCGAACACGGAGTTGCCGAGCGACCGCAGCGGCCCGCCGCTGCCCGACCGGTAGTCGAGCGTGATCAGCGTGAACGCCGTGAGCAGCAGCATCGCGAGCACGAGCCGGCCGCGGCGCGAGTCCCTCATGGCTTTGGCATGGCAAGCAGCGAGAGTCGGGATGCGCCGCGCCTAAGGCCGATCGCGAAGCGACTCGGCCGTAGCGCAAGCACCCGACCGAGCGTCGGCACCCGACCGAGCGTCCTCAGTGGCGGGGTTCGGAGATGAGCACCTGCTGGAGCGCTTCGAACTCCTCGACGCACTTCCCCGCGCCCATCGCGACGGAGTGGAGCGGGTTGTCGGTGATGTGGATCGGCATGCCCGTCTCGTGCTTCAGGCGCTCGTCGAGGCCGCGGA
>JAVEEE010000198.1 GCA_030840615.1 Frankiaceae bacterium
GCAGTCGTCGGTCATCTACGTCTGGACCCACGACTCCATCGGTCTCGGCGAGGACGGTCCGACGCATCAGCCGATCGAGCACCTCGCGTCGTTGCGCGCGATGCCGGGTCTCGATGTCGTGCGGCCCGCCGACGCCACCGAGACGGCGATCGCCTGGCGCACGGCGATCGAGCACACCGACCGGCCGACTGCGCTGGTGCTGACCCGGCAAAACCTGCCCGTCATCGACCGCCACGTCCACGCAAGCGCCGAGGGCGTCACGCACGGCGCCTACGTGCTGGCCGAAGCGGGCAGCGGCACGCCGAAGGTGATCCTCATCGCGACGGGCAGCGAGGTGACGATCGCCCTGGAGGCGCGTCAGCTGCTCGAGGCGGAAGGGACACCCACCCGCGTCGTGTCGATGCCGTGCCGCGAGTGGTTCGAGGAGCAGGACGCGTCCTACCAGCAGCAGGTCCTGCCACCTGCGGTCCGCGCCCGGGTCTCGGTCGAGGCTGCCGTCGCCCTCGGCTGGCGCGACTTCGTCGGCGACGACGGCGAAAGCCTGTCGTTGGAGCACTTCGGAGCGAGCGCGCCCTACCAGATCCTCTACGAGCAGTTCGGCATCACGGCAGAACGCGTCGTGGCAGCGGCGCACTCGTCGCTGTCCAAGGTCGGCGCCACGAAAGGCTCGACGACCGGAAACTGACAGGGAGCGACGCACATGAGTCTTGAGACGTTGAAGCAGCTAGCCGACGCCGGGGTGGCGATCTGGCTGGACGACCTGTCTCGCGAGCGGCTCGTCAAGGGCGACCTCGCCGAACTCATCCGCGACCGGCACGTCGTCGGCGTCACGACCAACCCGACGATCTTCCAGAAGGCCGTCAGTGGCAGCGAGAGCTACGACGAGCAGGTGCGTGACCTCGCCCGGCGCGGCGTCGACGTCGGCGAGGCGCTGCGCGCCATCACCACCTACGACGTCCGCTGGGGATGCGACGTGCTGCGGCCGGCTTACGACGCCAGCGACGGCGTCGACGGTCGCGTGTCCATCGAGGTCGATCCCCGCATCTCGGGGGAGACGGAACGCACGGTCGCAGAGGCCCGGGCGTTGTGGTGGCTGGTCGACCGGCCCAACCTCTTCATCAAGATCCCTGCCACGGTGCCCAGCCTGCCTGCCATCTCGCAGTGCCTGGCCGAAGGCATCAGCATCAACGTGACGCTCATCTTCTCGCTGGAGCGCTACGCGGCCGTCATCGACGCGTTCTTCGACGGCCTCGAAAGGGCGCGCCACGCCGGGCACGACCTCAGCCGCATCGGCTCGGTCGCGTCGTTCTTCATCTCTCGCGTCGACTCGGAGGTCGACAAGCGGCTCGACAAGATCGGCAGCAAGGAGGCGAAGGAGCTCCGGGGCAAGGCCGCGATCGCGAACGCCCGCCTGGCCTACCAGCTCTACGAGGAGAAGTTCGCGAGTGACCGGTGGCAGGCGCTCGCGCAGGCCGGCGCCAAGCCGCAACGTCCGCTGTGGGCGTCGACGTCGACCAAGGACCCGTCCTACGACGACACGATGTATGTCCTCGAGCTCGTCGCCCCCGGGACTGTCAACACGATGCCGGAGCCGACGTTGCACGCTCTCGTGGACCACGGGGAGTTCCCCGGCGAAACGGTGCGGCCGATGTACTCCGACGCGCGCAAGGTGCTCGACCAGCTCGATGAGCTGGGCATCAGCTATGACGACGTCGTTCGCGTCCTCGAGGTGGAGGCGATCGAGAAGTTCGAGACGTCGTGGAACGAGCTGATCGACTCGGTGCAGGAAGAGATGACCAAGCTCGCCAACGAGGTGAGCACGGCCGGTCCGGACGCAGCGGACAAGAAGTGAGCGACGTCGCATCCGCGTCCGCTGATGGAGTGACCGTTGCCCAGGCCGGTGACTCGCTGCTCGCCGCCCGCGACAAGGCGCTCACCGAGGCCGCCCGCGACGACGTAGCGGCAGCGCTCGTCGGCAGGGATCCCACGCTTTGGGGACCGGAGGCGACGGCCGAGGCGACGATCCGGTTGGGGTGGCTGGACTGCACCCGGCTGTCGCGACCATTGGTGCCGGAGATCGAAGCTCTTCGGGCCGAGCTACGGGCCGCCGGCGTCGATCGAGTGGTGCTGGCCGGCATGGGTGGCTCCTCGCTCGCGCCCGAGGTCATCACGTCGACCTACGGCGTCGCACTGACCGTCCTCGACACCACCGACCCCGGCCAGGTCGCGGCAGCGATGACGCAGGACATCGAGCGCACCGTGCTGGTCGTCTCCAGCAAGAGCGGCGGCACTGTCGAGACCGACAGCCATCGGCGCGCTTTCGAACGCGCGTTCCGCGACGCGGGGATCGACCCGGCCGAGCGCATCGTCGTCGTCACCGATCCGGATTCCCCCCTGGAGCGGACAGCACGCGAGTCGTCGTACCGCGTCTTCCGTGCCGACCCGAACGTCGGGGGCCGCTACAGCGCACTCACAGCATTCGGCCTCGTCCCGGCCGGGCTGGCCGGCGTGCCGATCGGTGAGTTGCTCGACCAGGCGGCTGCACTCGAGCCGTCGCTGGGCGACACGGACAACCCGGCGCTGGCCCTGGGCGCCGCCCTCGGCGGCTTCGGCAGATCCGGACACGACAAGCTCGTCATCGCCGACGCGGGCAGCGGCATCGTGGGTTTCGGCGACTCTGCTCCCTTGACGAACGCCTTCGGCGCGTGGGCGGAACAGCTCGTGGCCGAGTCGACCGGCAAGAACGGCCGCGGCCTTCTGCCGGTCGTGGTCGAAGGCACCGACGCGCCGGGTTTCGTCGAGTCGGCCGACAACCACCTCCTCGTCCTGGGCACCACCCCGCCCACCACCGGTACGGCGGTGAGTGGACCGCTGGGTGCGCAGTTCCTGCTCTGGGAGTACGCCACCGCGGTGGCCGGCCGCGTCCTGCAGATCAACCCGTTCGACCAGCCCAACGTGCAGGAGTCGAAGGACAACACCAAGGCGGTGCTCGAGAAGGCCGGCGACGGCCCGCTGCCCGAGGGAGACCCCGTCTTCGTCGATGGCGCCGTCGAGGTGCACGCCGTCAACCCGGCCCTGCTCGACGGAGCCGGCGATCTGCGGGCGGCGCTGAGCGCCCTGCTCGGCGCCGTGCCGGAGCGCGGCTACCTGGCTGTCATGGCCTACCTCGACCGGCAACGTGACGCCGACGCGGGGCGCCTGCGCGCCATCCTCGCGGCGCGTACGGCGCATGCAGTGACGTTCGGCTGGGCCCCTCGCTTCCTGCACTCCACCGGCCAGTTCCACAAGGGCGGACCACCGGTCGGCACGTTCCTACAGGTGACCGGAGCACACGAGGCGGACCTCGAAGTTCCCGGGCAGCCGTTCACGTTCGGGCGGCTGCAGCTGGCGCAGGCGCTCGGAGATCTGCAGGCGCTCGAGTCACGGCAGCGACCCGTCCTGCGGCTTCACCTGACCGACCGCGTCGCCGGATTGCGCCAGCTGCTCGACGCCGCTGCCGGCGCGCCGGTGTGAGCAGGCCCGAATGAGTCAGCCCCGATGAGTGGAACCGCGGGCAACCCGCTGCGCGACCCGCGCGACCGGCGGCTCCCCCGGGTTCCCGACCCGTGCGCGTTGGTCGTCTTCGGTGTCACCGGCGACCTCGCCCGCAAGAAGCTGATCCCCGCCGTCTATGACCTCGGCAACCGGGGACTGCTGCCGCCGGGTTTCGTGCTGCTCGGGTTTGCGCGCCGCGACTGGGACGTGGGCGAGTTCGAGGCGCTGGCCCGCGAGGCTGCTCAGCAGCACGCCCGGACGGAGTTTCGTGAGGACGTGTGGCGCCGGATCGCCGACTCACTGTGCTTCCTTCCAGGTGCGTTCGACGACGACGCGGCGTTCGATGCGTTGGCAGCAAAGCTCATCGAGCTGGAAGGGACCCACGGCATCAAGGGCAACGCGGCGTTCTACCTGTCGATCCCGCCGAACGCGTTTCCCGTCGTGCTCAAGCAGATGGCGCGGACGAGGATGGCCGACAACAACGAGCGCGGCGGCTGGCGGCGGGTCGTCGTCGAGAAGCCGTTCGGCCACGACCAGAAGTCCGCCCGTGAGCTCAACGCGCTGGTCGACGAGGTCTTCACGCCGAACGACGTCTTCCGCATCGACCACTATCTCGGCAAGGAGACGGTGCAGAACCTGTTGGCGCTGCGCTTCGCCAACACCCTGTTCGAGCCGATCTGGAACTCGCACTATGTCGACTCGGTACAGATCACCATGGCCGAAGACGTGGGCATCGGCGGCCGGGCGGCGTTCTACGACAGCGCCGGCGCCGGTCGTGACGTGCTGCAGAACCATCTGCTGCAGCTGCTGGCTCTCACGGCGATGGAAGAGCCGGTCTCCTTCGATGCGGAGGCGATCCGCACCGAGAAGCTCAAGGTGCTCAACGCGATCTCCCTGCCCCGTGACATGGAACGCGGTGCGATCCGCGGCCAGTACGAGCAGGGCTGGCTCGCCGGGCAGCGCGTGCCGGGCTATCTCGACGAGAAGGACGTGCCCAAGAGCTCGCTCACCGAGACCTACGCGTCAGTCCGCTTCGGCATCGAGACGCGACGGTGGGCCGGCGTTCCGTTCTATCTCCGGACCGGCAAGCGGCTCCCCCGACGCGTCACCGAGATCGCGGTCGTGTTCACCAAAGCGCCGCACCTGCCGTTCGACGCCACCGACACTGTCGAGCTGGGGCAGAACCAGCTGGTCGTGCGGGTGCAGCCTGACGAAGGAGTGACACTGCGCTTCGGCTCCAAGGTGCCGGGCTCGGCGATGGAGGTGCGCGACGTCTCGATGGACTTCCTCTACGGAGCGTCATTCACCGAGTCGTCGCCGGAGGCATACGAGCGGCTGATACTCGACGTGTTGCTGGGCGATCAGACACTGTTCCCGCGCAACGAGGAAGTCGACGCGTCCTGGCGGGTCATCGATCCGCTGGAAGAGTTCTGGACCGGTCGCCCACCGGAGAAGTACCGCGCCGGCGAGTGGGGGCCCAGAGCCGCCGATGAGATGCTCGAGCGCGAAGGTCGCGTCTGGAGGCGTCCCTAGATGACACAGACGCTGTGGGACACGACCGGCGGCGACATCGTCAAGGCGCTGCTCGTCGAGCGCCGGGCAGCAGGCGCACTCGCCAGCGGGCTGGCGCTCTCGCTCGTCGTCGTCGTCGACGAGAAGCACGTCGCCGAAGCCGAACAGGCCGCAACCACCGCCGCAGCCGCGCACCCATGCCGGTTGCTCATCGTCGTTCGGCGCTCACTCGAGGCCGACAACCGGCTCGACGCCGAGGTGCAGGTCGGCGGGCGACTCGGCCCGACCGAGGCTGTCGTGATGCGCATGCATGGCCGGCTCGCCCTGCATGCAGAGTCGGTGGTGCTGCCGCTGCTCGCGTCGGACGCGCCCGTCGTCACGTGGTGGCACTCCGCACCTCCGGAGGAGATCGCTGCCGATGCCCTCGGCGTACTTGCGAACCGCCGCATCACCGACTGCGCCCAGGGCGCCGACCCGTTGGCGGCGCTGCGTCGCCGGGCCGAGGACTTCGCGGCGGGTGACACCGACCTGGCATGGACCCGGACGACGCCGTGGCGGGCGTTGCTCGCCTCCGCGATGGACGCCGTCGACAGCGCACCGACCCGGGCGGCGATCGGGTGCGAGCCGGGCAACCCGAGCGCGACGCTGCTGTGCGGCTGGCTGACTTCGCGCCTTGGCATCCACGCGGAGGTCGAGGCGACCGGCGGTCCAGGCATCACACACGCCGAGCTCTTGGCCGACGACGGCTATCGCGTGAGCATCGATCGACCGGATGGCCGCCTCGCGACGTTGGCACGCGGCGAGGAACCGGAACGGCAGCTGCCGCTGCCACGCCGCGAACTGGGCGACCTCCTCGCCGAAGAGCTGCGGCGGATGGACCCCGACTACGTGTATGCCGAAGCGCTCGCGGCCGCGACCGGCGTGGACGGTCTCGACCGACGCCCACCGACTCGTAGCCACGTGTGGCGCGACCCGGCCTGGGCCGCCTCCCGATGACCCCGCCGCTGGTCGTCGTACACCGGGACGCGGCGCTGCTGGCCAGGGCCGTCGCCGCGCGCCTCGTCACCGTGCTCGTCGACGCGCAAGCCGCCCGGGGGTCGGCATCCGTGGTGCTCACCGGCGGCGGCATCGGCATCGCGTCGCTGCGCGAGCTCGCGGCGTCGCCCGCCCGTGACGCCATCGACTGGGATGCCCTCGACGTGTGGTGGGGGGACGAGAGGTTCCTGCCCGCCGGGCATCCGGACCGCAACGAGACCCAGGCCCGCGAGGCGTTGCTCGACTCCGTCGAGCTCGATCCCGCGCGGGTGCACCCGCTCGGAGCCAGTGATGGTCCCGATGGCGACGACCTGGACGCCGCGGCCGATCGCTACGCCGCTGAACTGGCAACGGCGTCGCGGCCGGAAGATCACGGACCGGTCCCGACGTTCGACGTGCTGCTCCTCGGCGTCGGGCCCGACGGCCACGTCGCGTCGCTGTTCCCGGAGACGCCGTCGCTCTACGACCAGCGGATCGTCGTAGCGGTGCGCAGTGCACCCAAGCCACCGCCCACCCGGCTCTCGCTGTCGCTCGCGGCCATCAACGCGGCACGTGAGGTGTGGCTCGTCGCCGCAGGTGAGGAGAAGGCGGGGGCGGTGCGTCTCGCAGTGTCGGGTGCCGGGCCGACTGCCGTGCCGGCAGCAGGCGCGCAGGGGCGGAGCCGGACGTTGTGGCTGCTCGACCGTCCGGCGGCCAGCCGGCTACCGGCCGGCATGTCTCGCATCGCCTCTTCCTGACCCCGCGCGGCGGACGACTTGTCAGGCCTCGCGGTTCTTCAGTGCGTCGAGTGCCTCTGACAGGATCGCCTCACTGTCCTTGTCGTCACGCCGCTCGCGCACATAGGCGAGATGCGTCTTGTAAGGCTCGGTCTTCGGCGGCGCGGGCGGGTTGTTGCGATCGCGGTTGGCGGGAAACCCGCACCGAGGGCAGTCCCAGAGCTCCGGTATCTCGGCGTCTTCCGCGAACGACGGCCGGCTCTCGTGCCCGTTGGCACACCAGAAGGCCACCCGCTGCCGCGGAGCTGACTCGCCGCGCTCGGCTTCGCCCATGGGGCCTGCCCCGACCCGGCTGCCGCGAATGGCGTTGCCACCTGGCACGAGAGGCTCCTTGTTGCTAGGGAGAACCCGTCGGATCCGTCTCGGCCGGGTCAGAGGCCGTGCTTGAGGACAAGACCCTCGGCGATGATCGAGGCAACCCACACGATGCCCGTGAAGATCGTGATGCGGTCGAGGTTCTTCTCCACCACCGAAGAACCGGACAGCGTCGAGGACACCCCGCCACCGAAGAGGTCGGACAGACCGCCGCCCTTGCCGCGGTGCAGCAGGATGAGCAGCACCATCACGACGCTTGTGATCAGCAGGATGATGGAGACGAGAACGGACATCGACCTAGTGTAGTCGCACCCGTGGATCGAGCACGGCATACAGGAGGTCGACGATGATGTTGGCGGTGATGATCGCCGCCGAGGCCAGAATCGTGATGCCGATGATGACCGGCAGATCCTGACGGTTGATCGCATCGACCGCGGTGAACCCCAGGCCGGGCATGCTGAACACCTTCTCGGTGATGATCGCGCCGCCGACCAGGCTGCCGAGGTCGATGCCGAACTGGGTCACGATCGGGGTCAGCGCCGCCCGCAGACCGTGCCTGAAGATGACCCGGCGCTCGGACAGTCCCTTGGCCCGGGCCGTACGGATGTAGTCCTCGCCGAGCACGTCGAGCATCGACCCGCGGGTCAGCCTCGTGTAAGCCGCGGCGGTGACGGAGGCGAGCGTGAACCAGGGCAGCAGCAGATGTCGGGCCCACTGCAACGGGTCCTGCGTGATGGGGATGTAGGAGCCGGCCGGGAACCAGGCCAGCCCCGCATCTTTCGTCAGGTGGTAGAAGAGGAACAGGAGCATGACGTAGCCGAGGACGAACGTCGGCACCGAGTAGAAGACCAGCGCGGTGAGCGTGAAGCCGCGGTCCAGCAGGCTGCGCGGAC
>JAVEEE010000225.1 GCA_030840615.1 Frankiaceae bacterium
CGAGCTCGTCCCGGCTTGAGACGTCACCCCACCTGGAAACGAAGAAGAAGGAGCCTTTTCAATGACCGCAGCCTCGACAGCACGCCCTTCCGTCGTGGTCCTCGGCGGCGGCTACGGCGGCATCAACGCCGCCAAGGCGCTTGACGATGTCGCCGACGTGACCCTCGTCGATCCCACCGAGGCGTTCGTCCATAACGTCGCCGCGTGGCGCGCCCTCGTCGAGCCCGACGTGCTCGATCGCATCTTCTGGCCGTACGACCACCTGCTCGCCCACGGACGCTTCGTCCGCGATCGCGCCGTTGCGGTCGACGGGCGCCGCGTGACGCTGGCATCGGGCGACGTGCTTGAGCCGGACTACCTCGTGCTTGCCACCGGCTCGTCCTACCCGTTCCCGGCCAAGACGGAAGAGCCCGACGTCGAAAGCGCGCGGTCGCGCTTCCGCGAGGCGCACGAAGCGCTGCTGGCGGCCGATCGCGCGCTGATCGTCGGCGCCGGCCCTTCCGGCCTCGAGCTCGCCGGGGAGATCAAGGCGTTCTACCCCGACAAGCACGTGACGCTCGCTGATGTCTCCGAGGACATCCTCACCGGTCCCTACGACCAGCCGTTGCGCGACGAGCTGCGCCGCCAGCTCGACACACTCGGCGTCGAGCTGCGCCTCGGCAGCGCGCTGACCGACCTGCCGAGCGCCCCGCCGGCGACACTTGCCCCGATCCGGGTCGGGACTGAGGACGGTCGCCAGCTCGTGGCCGACATCTGGTTCCGAACCTTCGGCGTGCGGCCGCACAGCGAGTACGTCGACGGCGGATCGCTCGAGGAGCGGCGCGACGACCGCGGCTACCTGCGCGTCGACGAGCACCTGCGAATCGACGGTGAGACCAATGTCTTCGCCATCGGCGACGTCTCTGACGCCGACCGCGACATGGCGGGCCTCGCCAACAGGCAGGCCGGTGTGGTGGCCGCCAACGTCCAGGCGCTGATCGCAGGCGAGCGCGAGCTCACCAGCTACGAGAAGCTTCCCTCGATGATCGCGATCCCGCTCGGGCCCATGGGCGGAGCCGGGATGCTCGGTGGCGACTTGGCCGACGCGGCCACGATCTCAGAGCTGAAGGGCCAGCACATGGGGATCGACTCGATCGCGTCGCTCTTCGACGCGGTACCGGCCGTCGGCGCCACGAGCGAAGGCGGGCGATGAGAGCACGTCGTGTGAGCTACTCGATCAGGCCGTGGCGAAGCGCGGCGGCGACCGCGGCGGCCTTGTTTGAGACTTTGAGCTTGAAGTAGGCGTTTTCGAGGTGCGTTCTCACCGTGGCCTGGCTCAGGGCGAGCGCCTCGGCGATCTCGGCGCGGTTCAGTCCGTGTGAGGACAGACCCAGCACCTCGGCCTCCCGGGGAGAGATCGACGGGATGCCGGCAGGGGTGACGTCGTGCGACCGTAGGCGCTCGGCACTGGCCCTGGAACGCTGGGCGGCGCGCCGAGCCTTGGCCGCCTCCTCGTGCGCCCTGGCGTGTTCCTCTGTGCGCCCGGCGCGCAGATGGCCCTCGGCGCGCTGCTCGGCGAGGTCGGCGCAGCGGTCCAGGCGCTCAACCGTCCGCTCGTGGGCTGCCGCGGCCGCGGCGTGGGAGCGCCCCGGGGTGGCGACGGCGAGCACCGCCTCGACGTTGCCATCCGCGCTTCGCACGGGAACCGCGTCCACCGTGTAGGCGTGCCCGTAGCTGACGAACGTGAACTGCCCCCGCTCCCCGGCCAGCGCGGCGCGATAGTTATCGATGCACATGGTGCGGACCGGCACCGGCATCTCTGAGATGTCAGGCAGCTGGCGGCCCACAAACAGCTCATCATCGAACCACGGCAGTCGCAGGATCGACTCCCCCTCAGCTTCCTGCACCACCAGCTCTTCGTCCATGACGAACGCTGTGGGATCCTGAAGGGTGCGCTTGCGGGGGCGGTGCGCGACGCGGCCTGCGATGTACCCAAGCGCTAGGGCCTCGCCAAACCCGTCGTCCGATGCCGGTCGTCCGAGCGCCTGCTGCAGATCAGTCGCCAGGCCTTCGAACCGCTCGGCTTCGGGCAGCTCGATGCCCTCGGCCGCCAATACGCGTTCGGCGCTGCCATGCCTTCGGGCGAGCCCGAGTGCAGCGAGAAGTGCGGCTGGTGTGTTGGTGTCCGTCATGGCAGAGCTCTGGAGCAGAGCGGTCAACTTTAGGGAGGGTGATCTCAGAGATCTGCGTAATCGGTCGTTTGTCCGATGCCGGGCTACCGGGTCGCTCCCGATAGTCGACGAGAGGGATGGATCGAGGCACCCTGTGACCGCTCACCTAATCCAGGCCACCGCAAGCATCTGCGCGCGCTCAACGCCAAGTTGATCGAGAAAGTCGACCAGCTGGCCGCAGCCGAGCGCAGGACCGCCGAGTCCCTGACGCTCCTGGAGACCCTCCAGTCAACAGCCCCTGTCGGCCTTGGCTTCGTGGACCGCGAGTTCCGTATCCGTCAGATGAACGAGTCACTTGCCAGCGTCAACGGACTGCCAGTCGAACAGCAGCTCGGGCGCACCGTGCAGGAGGTGGTGCCAGACCTCTGGGACCAGATCGAGCCGGTGTACCGCCATGTCCTCGACACCGGGCGCCCGGTGCTCAACCAGGAGCAGCAGGGGCGCGGACCCGGCTCCCCAGGGGACTCGCGCTCCTGGCTTGCGAACTACTACCCGGTGCGCCTGGAGGGCGAGATCATCGGAATCGGGCTCGTGGTGTTGGACATCACCGAACGAAGGCTCGCCGAGGACTTTCGCTCGGTGGTCATGGACACCATGGCCGAGGGTATGTGTGTCGCGGACGCCGACGGACGGACAACGATGCTCAACGCCGCCGCATCCAGGATGCTCGGATGGACCGAGGACGAACTCAACGGGCGGCTCATGCACGACGCCATCCACCACCAGCACGCTGACGGTTCCCCCTACCCGCGCGCGGATTGTGAGCTGCTCACGGCGGTGACGGAGCGCAGGGCCATCCGGACCACCGACGACGCCTTCACCCGTAAGGACGGCTCGATTCTCCCGGTGGCCTGCTCCGCCGCACCGCTGCTCAGCGGGGACAACGTTCACGGCATGGTCGTGGTGTTCCGCGACACCACCGAAGAGCAGGCCGAGCACGCTCGCGTGCGGCGCGAACTCGACGCTCTGTCGTGGCTGGGTCGGATCCGCGACGCGCTCGACGAGGGCCGGATGGTCCTCTACTCCCAGCCGATCGTGCCGCTCGGCGACGGGGCTCCCGCCGAAGAGTTGCTGATCCGGATGATCGGCCCCACCGGCAACGTGATCCCACCGGGAAGCTTCCTGCCCGTAGCGGAGCGCTACGGCCTGATCACCGAGATCGACAACTGGGTGGTTGGCCAAGCAGCGACGCTTGCCGCGCAAGGCCGACGGGTGGAGGTCAACCTCTCGGCCGAGTCGGTCGCTGGACCCAGCATGCTCAACTTCATCAGGGAGAAGGTGCACGACTCAGGCGCACGGCCCCAGGACCTCGTGTTCGAGATCACCGAGACCGCGCTGATGCGAGACCTGGGGGCTGGCGAGGATTTCGTGCGCGGCGTGGCTAAGCTCGGTTGTGGTCTGGCGCTCGACGATTTCGGGACCGGGTTCGGGAGCTTCACGTACCTGAAGAAGCTGCCGGTCGACTACCTGAAGATCGACATCGAGTTCATCCGCGACCTCGTGGGCAGCGAGGCCAACCGACACGTGGTGACCGCCATCGTCAGCCTGGCCCGCGCCTTCGGCCAGCAGACGATCGCCGAAGGCGTGGAGGACGCCGAAACCGTGGAGGTCCTGCGCGAGTACGGAGTCGACTACGCCCAGGGCTACCATTTCGGCCGCCCGACCGCGATCGAGTAACGAGCAGCGGCTGTTGGAGGACGAGCTCTCGGAACGGCTGCTCGCGGGCGAGGTCGAGCCCGGCCAGCGCGTGCGGGTCGACCTGCGCGACGGCCGGCTCAACGTGGAGACGATGCCCGAGGCGGTGGCGGCGGGAGAGGAGTCGTAAACCGGCGCCCGCGCCTAAGGAGTCGACCGCACCTGTGCCGTCGGGCCACGGCGCCTGAGCCGTCGATTGCCAGTAACGCCTATTCCGCTCTGCACCTTGAAGCGGGCGACGGGGATCGAACCCGTACTAAGAGCTTGGAAGACCCGTAAGCGCCTTCTCGCCCGTTCGCATGGAGTCTCGGCGACGCGCCACAAAGCGGAAACAGCCGGCGGCGGCGACCCAGCAAGATGCGATGAGAGCACCCAAGACACCCCACTCGTTACCGCCACGGTTACCACGGTTGTGCGTCGCGCGAGGCGGGAGCCGCGGGCGGAAAGAGCTCAGGCCCCCAAGTTCCGCTCCCACCACCAGGCTCGCTAACGCGCCGGCGTGTGCCCGCCACAAAGCGAAGTTCTTCAAACGTCAGAGGAGCCGCCCGCCAGCTGCTGTTCCAATGCATCCAACCGCGCAAGACGGACGCGCGTGCGCTGCTGTCTGCGGCGTCCGAGCACTGTCGCTGCGATAACTGCGATGGCTGCGAGTCCCAATGCGAGTGCGAGGAGAAGTGGGACGCCGCCGTCGCCGCGACTCTGGCCAGGACGTCCGGGACGTCCGTAGCTTTCCTGCGCGCGCTCCTGCCGCTCGCCGAAGACGACTGTGTCGTCGTAGCGCGCGGTGGCGCCCTCGTAGTGGAGCCGCGCCTTCAGCCGATACTTCGTGCCGGCACGGGGGCGTTCGGTGGCTGCAAGCAGTTGCAGTTTGGCGGAGGTACCGGTGACGAATGTTCCAGGGCCGACCGAGGCTGTGGCGATCCGGCGTCCCCGGCGGTAGATCGAGATGTCGCCGTGGACGTCCTTGAGCATCACGTTGCCGCTGTTGCGGGCCGTCACGAGGAAGGTCACCCCGGCGGGCATTCCCTTTACCGCGCCCCGACTTAGCTCCAGCTGGGCGGACCGCGGGCCCGGGATGCGCATCTGGACGCCGACGACGTATCGCTCCGACCTTGAGATCGCCATGCGCGCCTCCCCGTCGGGCCGGTGTCGTTGGCCCACGGCCTCCACGCTGATCCCCGCGAGGTAGTCGCCCGGCCTCGCGTGGGTCGCAGGCA
>JAVEEE010000246.1 GCA_030840615.1 Frankiaceae bacterium
CGCCTGCCGCGTCGGCTGCCCTACCACGTCGCGATGGAGATCGCCCTGACCGGTGATCCGCTGACCGCCGACGTCGCGCAGCACCACGGCCTGGTCAACCGCGTCGTCGAGCCCGGCGGTGCGCTGGACGGCGCGCTGGAACTCGCGGCCGCCGTCGCCGCCAACGGCCCACTGGCCCTTGCCGCGACCAAGGAGATCCTGCGCCGCAGCCTCGACTGGAGCGAAGAAGAGGGCTGGAAGCGGCAGACCGACATCATGGCGCCCGTCTTCTCCTCCGCCGACGCCCGCGAAGGTGCGACCGCGTTCGCCGAGAAACGACCGCCGCGCTGGCAAGGCAAGTGACCGGCGCCATCTGACGGAGGTTGAGTATGCAGACCGAGTTCATCCTTTACGACGTCGCGGACAGCATCGCGACGATCACGCTCAACCGACCCGAGGCGGCCAACGCACAGAACATGCCGCTGCTCGACGACCTCGACGAGGCATGGTGCACCGCGGCGGACGACCCAGAGGTCAAGGTCATCGTGCTGCAGGCGAACGGCAAGCATTTCTCCGCCGGTCACGACCTCAAGGCCGGCGACCCGTCGCAGCCGACGAAGTTCACCCTCGCGGGGATCGTGGCCACCGAGTCGAAGCGCTATCTGGAGTACACGCTGCGCTGGCGCAACATCCCGAAGCCTTCGATCGCGGCGGTGCAGGGCGTCTGCATCGCCGGTGGTCTGCTGCTGTGCTGGCCGTGCGACCTCATCGTCGCGGCGGAGAACGCGACGTTCTCCGACCCGGTCGTCGCGATGGGCATCGGCGGCGTCGAGTACCACGGGCACACGTGGGAGCTGGGGCCGCGCCTCGCGAAGGAGATCCTGTTCACCGGCCGCGCGATCACCGCCGCGGAGGCGAAGTCGGTCGGCATGGTCAACCGGGTGGTGCCGCTCGACGACCTGCGCGCGGAGACGATGAAGCTCGCCGCCGAGATCGCGACCAAACACCCGTTCGCGCTCCGTCAGGCCAAGCGGGCGGTCAACCAGACCCTGGACGTGCAAGGTTTCTACGCCGCCATCCAGTCGGTGTTCGACGTCCACCAGACCGGACATGGTCATGCGCTCAGCGAGGGCGGCTACCCGATCCTCATCAACCTCGACCAGATGAAGAAGGAGATCGCCGGCAAGGACGGCGAGAAAGCCGCAACCTGATCCGCTAGGCAAGCATCCGGATCATCGACTCCTGCGCGAAGGACGCGACCAGGCGCCCGTCGAGTGACCACACGTCGCCGCGTCCGTAAGCGCGACTGCCTGCGACCACGGGGCTGCACTGGTCGACGAGCAGCCACTCGTCGACGCGCAGCGCCTGGTGGAACCACAGCGAGTGCGACGTCACCGCGGAGTGGAACCGCACCATCGAGTCGGCCTGGGACAACCCCTCGGCCGGTCGCAGCGCCGTACCGATGATGGTGAGGTCGGTGGCATAGGCCAACAGCGCCTGGTGCAGCGGCGGCGAGTCCGGAAGGCTCGGCGTGCGCATCCAGAAGCGATACGACGCCGGGCCCACGTCGCGAGCCGCGAGGTCGACACCGTCGACGGCCCTCGTCTCCCACGGGATCATGCCGAGGTCCGCCGCGGTGGCGGCCTCCGGTTTCCCGATGTCCGGGGCGTCGTCCTGGCGGAGCGAGCCGTCCTCCGGCGTGTGCAGCGACACCGTCGCCACACTGACGGTCTTCTCACGCCGTGACTCATCGCTTTGGGTTTCATCGACTTGGGTCGCGACGACCCCGCTGCTGGCGTACGTCCGCCCCTCCTGGTGCTTGGTCACCGCATAGCGCATGGAGGAGTCGGACTGACCCTCCCGTGGGAACAGCTGCGCCAGCGACTTGACCTCCTTGCCGTCGCCCGCGGCCGCCGTCGCTGCGAGCAGCGTCTGGGCGAGGATCTGGCCGCCGAACACCCGGCGGTAGTCCATATCGAGGTTGGCTGCGTCGTACCGCCCGGGCTCGGTCTCGACCAGATCCAGACAGGCGCGGAGGTTGTCGAACGAGATGGCCGGCATGACGCTCCTGTGGCGAGGTCGAAGGGGTGGGAATGCGCTGGGGAGGGGGACGGGAAAGGGTCGGCACCATTATTGCCAGCGCCCTTCCGTCCAGTGGTAACGTCCCTCTCATACGGGGTCACTCACACTCTTCCCCGTCGCCGGACGACTACAGGGGTCCTCATGCCGTCACGCGAGCTGAACTTTCCGGTCTTCGATGCGGACAACCACTTCTACGAGCCGCGTGAGGCGCTGACGAAGTTCCTGCCGGACGCCCACAAGAACGTCATCGACTACGTCGAGGTGCGGGGGCGGACCAAGATCGTGGTTCGCGGGCAGATCAGCGACTACATCCCCAACCCGACGTTCGACGTGGTCGCCCGCCCGGGCGCGCAGGAGGAGTACTACCGCCACGGCAACCCGGAGGGGAAGAGCTACCGGGAGATCATGGGCGAGCCCATGAAGGCCATCCCGGCGTTCCGCGAGCCGGGCCCGCGCCTGGAAGTCATGGACGAGCTCGGTCTCGACTACTCGCTGATGTTCCCGACCCTCGCCAGCCTGGTCGAGGAGCGGATGAAGGACGACCCGGAGCTCATCCATGTCGTCATCCACGCACTGAACGAGTGGATGCACGAGACCTGGTCGTTCAACTACAAGGACCGCATCTTCGCGACGCCCGTCATCACCCTGCCGATCGTCGACAAGGCACTCGAAGAGCTCGAATGGGTGCTCGAGCGCGGCGCTCGCACGGTCCTCGTCCGCCCCGCGCCCGTGCCCGGCTTCCGCGGCACGCGCTCGTTCGGCCTGCCGGAGTTCGACCCGTTCTGGAAAGCCGTCTCCGATGCGGGCATCCCGGTGGCCATGCACGCCTCCGACAGTGGCTACAACGACTTCCTCAACGCCTGGGAGCCGTCCCGCGAGTTCACACCGTTCAAGCCGACGCCGTTCCGCATGATCGCGATGGGCAAGCGGCCGATCGAGGACGCGATGACCGCGCTCGTCTGCCATGGCGCGCTGTCGCGACACCCCAACCTGCGGGTCATCTCCGTCGAGAACGGCGCGGGCTGGGTCAAGGGCCTGCTCAAGTCCTTCGCCGACACCTACGCCAAGATGCCGGCCGGCTTCGTCGACGACCCGGTCGCGGCGTTCAAGCGCGGCGTCTACATCACGCCGTTCTGGGAGGAGAACTTCGCCGAGATCGTCGACATCATGGGCGCCGACCGGTGCGCCTTCGGCTCGGACTGGCCGCACCCCGAGGGCCTGTCCGACCCGATCAGCTACGTCGACGACCTCAAGGGCCTGCCGGACGACGCCGTCGCCAGGATCATGGGCGGCAACCTCATGGAGCTGATGAAGGTCAAGGCGCCCGTTGCGGTCTAGCCGGCGAAGCCGGCACCGCTCGTGGGTGGCGGGCGGGGCGGTGGACGTATGACTGATACCAGCGACGTCCTCCAGGGCGTCAAGGTCCTCGAAGTCGCGGCCTGGACCTTCGTACCCGCGGCAGGTGCGGTCCTCGCCGAGTGGGGCGCGGACGTCATCAAGGTTGAGCACCCGGTCGGCGGTGACCCCCAGCGCGGCCTGATCTCCTCCGGACTCGTGCCCGCCGGCGCCGGCGGCGTCAACTACATGATCGAGGTGCCCAACCGCGGCAAGCGTTCGATCGGCCTGGACCTGTCGACGCCCGGTGGGCGCGACATCCTCCTCAAGATCGCCGCGCAGAGCGACGTCTTCCTCACCAGCTTCCTGCCGAGCGTCCGCAAGAAGTTCGGCATCGACGTCGACGACATCCGCAAGGTCAACCCCAGCATCATCTACGTCCGCGGCACCGGTCACGGCACCAAAGGCCCGGACGCCGACAAGCCGGGGTACGACGCCGTCTCCTACTGGTCGCGCGGCGGCATCGCCGCCGCTCTGACCAGTGACGACTCATCGCATCCGGTCGGACCGCGACCGGCGTTCGGTGACGTGATGGGCGGCATGACACTCGCCGGCGGCATCTCCGCGGCGCTGTTCAAGCGCGAGCGCACCGGCGAGCCCTCGGTCGTCGACGTATCCCTGCTCGGACTCGCGGCGTGGAACCTCGGCCCGGACGTCACATCGTCGAAGCTCTACGACAAGGCGCCGATCCCGAAGTTCGACCGCAGCTCCGCACCGAACCCGCTCGTCGGCAACTACCGCACCAAGGACGACCGGTACGTCACGATCATGATGCTGACGTCGGACAAGTTCTGGCCGGAGTTCGCGCGGCTGATGGGCATCGGCGAGCTCGCTGACGACGACCGATTCATGGATGCGGGCGCTCGCTTCACCAACCGGGTCGAGCTCATCAAGATCCTGGACGAGCGGTTCGCGTCCCAGACGCTCGATGAGTGGAAGGCGTCGCTCGCGCCGCTCACCGGCGCGTGGGCACCGATGCAGACCGCCGTCGAGCTGCACGAAGACCCCGACGTCGTTGCCAACGGCTACATCCCGACCGTGACGGCGTCGACCGGGGCGCCGTTCGCACTGCCCGCCAACCCGGTGCAGTTCGACGAGACACCAGCCCGGCCGACCGGCGCACCCGAGCACGGTCAGCACACGGAGGAGGTCCTTCTCGAGCTCGGCTTGTCCTGGGAGGACATCGACCGGCACAAGAAGCAGGGAGAGATTCTGTGACGACCGACCTCGGACGCGATCCGGCGGACTCGGGCGGGAAGCTGGAGTTCGACCCCTTCTCCGACGTCTTCTTCAACGATCCGTACCCGACCTATCGGCGCATGCGCGACGAGGCGCCGGTCTACTACAGCGATACGTACGACTTCTACGCGCTGAGCCGACATGAGGACGTCACTGCGGCGTACAAGAACTTCGAGACGTTTTCATCGTCGAGGGGCGTCGACCTGTCGACGATCAAGTACGGCTTCCAGAACCGCGACATGCCCCTGCCGAAGCTCATCATCATGATCGACCCGCCTGACCACAACCGGTTACGCGTGCTCGTGAGCCGCGTCTTCACCCCCCGAGCGATCGCTTCGATGGAGCCGATGGTGCGGGAGGCCGTCACCAAGTTCCTCGATCGGGCCGACCCCAAGAAGTTCGACGTGGTCGAGGACTGGTCGTCGAAGTTTCCGGTCGAGATCATCTGCACGATGCTCGGCGTGCCGGAGGAGAACCGGCAGCAGATCAAGAAGTGGCTCGACATCAGCCTGCACCGCCAGCCCGGCGAGATCGGCGTCTCCGAGGCCGGCATCAACGCCGGCATGGAAGCCGGGATGTTCTATTACGGCCTCATCGTCGAGAAGCG